>JAGAPI010000265.1 GCA_017623335.1 Prevotella sp. | reverse complement strand
GAAATAGCTCTTGAAATCAGGAATGGCGTTGGTATCTGGATTGTCATAGTCAATTCCAAGACCACCGCCCACATTAATATTCTTCATATTAATTCCCTGACGGTCAAGCTCATCCTGGAGTTCGTTAATGCGATTGGCGAGGGCGGCAAAGTCGTCCATTTCCAAAATCTGACTGCCTATGTGGAAGTGCAGACCAATGTACTCCACATTCGCCATGCCATTGGCAAGAGCCACCACCTTACTGATATCTTCCATGGCAATGCCAAACTTGTTTTCGGCAAGTCCTGTAGTGATATTGGCATGAGTATGTGCCCCCACGTTGGGATTGATGCGGAATGCGACTCTTGCCACCACTCCCCTTGCGGCTGCAAGCTCGTTGATGACCTCAAGCTCGGGAATACTCTCCACATTGAAGGCAAAGATACCGGCATCGAGTCCAAGCTCTATCTCCCAATCGGCTTTTCCCACTCCTGCAAACACAATCTTGTCTGCCGGAAATCCTGCCGCTATACACGCCTGTATCTCTCCGCCGCTCACACAGTCGGCTCCAAATCCTTCACCGCTGATTATCCTCAGCAACTTGGGGTTGGTGTTTGCCTTCACGGCATAGTGCAGGTGGAAGTTGTCATGCCCCTGCATGGATTTCTTCACCTCGCCGAGCGTGTCGCGCAGCAAACGTGTGTCGTAATAATAGAACGGCGTTGGAATGTCATTAAACTTCTCTACCGGCAGTGTATATTGTCCTAAATTCATAATGTCTCTAATGTTTTGTGTTTAAATTGGGTGTATGTGTTGTAATGGCAGCCACCCTTACTATATATAATTAAGGTGTAGCTGCCGTGTCTTTTTAGTTATTTATTGTTGAACAATGTGTCGCTGAGACTCTGCAGGGCACGCTTCTTGTCGCTCTCCTTAATGAGGAACGAGATGTTGTAGTTGCTGCCGCCATACGAGATCATGCGCACCGGGATGTCCTTCATCGCATCGGTGGCAAGAGTCTCGAAGCCTACGTTGCTCCAGTCCAAATCGCCCACCACGCAGATGATGCACATGTCCTTGTCAACGGTCACAGTGCCGTACTTCTTCAGCTCGTCCACGATGTCATTGAGACGTGTGTCGTTGTCGATGCTCATCGAAACGCCCACCTCGCTGGTGCAAACCATGTCGATGGCAGTGTTGTAGTTCTCGAACACCTCAAACACCTTGCGCATAAATCCTGTGGCAAGCAGCATACGGCTGCTCTTTATCTTTATGGCGGTGATGTTGTCCTTGGCTGCCACAGCCTTTATTTTACCGTACTCGGTGTGGTTGCTGATGGTTGTTCCCTCTGCCTCGGGCTCCATTGTGTTGAGCAGGCGCACAGGTATGCCGGCAAACTTGGCTGGCTGAACGCACGTAGGATGCAGAATCTTGGCACCGAAATATGCCAGTTCGGCAGCCTCTTCAAAGTGAAGCTGATGCACGGGCGCGGTGTTGTCCACAATACGCGGGTCGTTGTTGTGCATACCGTCGATGTCGGTCCATATCTGAATTTCCTCGACTCCCATTGCAGCACCGATGAGCGATGCGCTGTAGTCGCTTCCGCCGCGCAGCAGGTTGTCCACCTCGCCGTAAGCGTTCTGGCAGATGAATCCCTGTGCCACGTACACCTGATAACCCTCATTGTTCTTCATCACCTCGGCAAGATGCTCCTTAATAAAAGATGTGTCTGGCTCAGAGTTCTTGTCAGTACGCATAAACTCCAGAGAGTTCAGCAGCACAGCCTTGATGCCCTGCTCCTTCATATAGTTCACCACCATGCCAGTGCTCATAATCTCGCCCTGAGCCACCACCTGCTTCTCCTCAAAGCTGGTGAATGTACCTTTGGTAAACGAGCGGAGGAACATGAAGCGTTCCTTCAGCATGGCTGTTGTAGCCTTTTTATATTCGTCGGAAGCATACAGTTCCTCCACATGCTTCATGTATTTAGCCTCAAGGGCATTGATGACATCATTTGCTCCCTCAGGATTCTTTCTGTACAAATAGTTGGATATTTCAACCAGTGAGTTGGTTGTTCCCGACATAGCCGAGAGCACCACAAACACCGGATTTCCCGATGCAGTAACAAGACGTGTTACTTCTTTCATTCTCGCTGGGGTACCTACGGATGTACCGCCAAATTTCATTACTTTCATAATCGTATTGTGTTTTTGTTTTTATTTTCTTTTTACTCAAAATCTGCTATCACCCCGTTATAGTTATCGGTGATATTGTCAAGCACGCCGTCCTTACAGCGGTATACGATGCCAGGATATCGGTCGAGCAAAGGAATGTTGTGGGTCGACATTATGATTGCAGTGCCCGTGTTGGATATATCCTTCAGCAGCTCGATGATATGGTTGGCGGTCTCAGGGTCGAGATTGCCCGTAGGCTCGTCGGCAAGTATCATCTTGGGGTGATTGAGCATTGCGCGCGCTATTGCCACACGCTGGCGCTCACCTCCCGACAGTTCGTGGGGACACTTGTCGCGCTTGTCCACCAGTCCCACATCGGTGAGAACCTCAACTATGCGCTGGTCTATCTTCTTCTTGTCCTTCCATCCCGTTGCCTTTAGCACAAAGCGCAGGTTCTCATACACACAGCGGTCGTCGAGCAGTTTAAAGTCCTGGAAGATTATTCCCATCTGGCGTCTCAGCGCCGGCACATGCTTGCGCTTGATGTTCATCAGACTGTGGTTGAGCACGGTGGCTTCCTCGGCCTCGCTGACGTCAAGCTCGAAATATATCGACTTAAGCAACGACGACTTGCCGCTGCCCACCCTGCCGATGAGGTACACAAACTCGCCCTCATCCACATGGAAATCCACATTTTCCAATACCAGTTTGTCGTCCTGGTATATGTTCACTTTCTTATAGTCTATCAGCATAGTGATATCAGTGTTTATGCCAGTTAGGGTCATGGCGCACCTGCAGTTCCCTTGCCATGTCCTCAATGCGCAGTCCCTTGCTGGTGAGCAGTACAATGAGGTGGTAGAGCATGTCACTTCCCTCGTAAATCAGCCGGTCGTTGGTGCCGTTGGTAGCCTCGATAACCAGTTCGAGAGCTTCCTCGCCCACCTTCTGCGCCATACGGTTGAGCCCGTCCTTAAACAGCGATGTGGTATAGCTTCCTTCGGGCATCTCCTCATGGCGTTTGTTAATAAAGTCCTGCAGTTCGGTGAGGAACAGCAGCGGGTTAGCCTCGTTCTTCTCTTCCCAGCAGGTGTCGGTGCCCTTGTGGCAGGTAGGTCCCACGGGATTAACCTTCACAAGCAGCGTGTCATTGTCGCAGTCCACATCGATGCTCACTAAGTTGAGGAAGTTGCCCGATGTCTCGCCTTTGGTCCACAGACACTGGCGTGTACGGCTGAAAAATGTCACCTTCTTTGTCTCAAGGGTCTTGTCGAGCGCCTCCTGGTTCATATATCCCAGCATGAGCACCGTCTTTGTAGCGGCATCCTGAACGATAGCAGGAACAAGTCCGCCACACTTTTTGAAATCTATTTCCATATCTTGTTGTTTGTTTTTTGTCTTTTTTATTGGGCTTATTGCCTTATTAGCCTTATAGGCCCCATTATCCCCATTGCCCTATATTCTCACCTCTATCCCCTCTCCTTTCAGATAAGCCTTCAGCTCGGGTATCGGGATCTCGCCAAAATGGAACACGCTTGCGGCGAGGGCTGCATCAGCATGACCGATGGTGAAGGCATCGCGGAAATGCTCCTTTGCGCCTGCACCGCCACTGGCGATAATGGGTATTGTCAGTTTGTCGGCAAGCTCTGCCAAAGCCTCATTGGCATAGCCCGTCTTCACTCCGTCGTGGTTCATCGATGTGAAAAGTATCTCGCCAGCCCCGCGATCCTGAGCTTCCTTTGCCCATTCTAATAGTCCGCGCTCAGTGCGCTCCCTGCCGCCTTTCAGATAACAGTGCCAACCGTCGGCATCCAGCCTTGCATCAATGGCGCACACACACACCTGACTGCCAAACCTCCGCGCTATCTCGTCGATTAGCTGCGGGCGCTTCAGGGCGGCGCTGTTCACGCTTATCTTGTCGGCTCCGGCATAGAGCATACGCTCCACATCCTCTATGGTGTTGATTCCGCCTCCCACGGTGAATGGGATGTTTATGCGACGTGCCACCTTTGTTACCATGTCGGTGAAGGTCTTGCGCCCCTCAAAACTGGCGGTAATGTCAAGATACACCAGCTCGTCGGCACCGGCACGGCTGTAAGCCTCGCCCAGTTCCACGGGGTCGCCTGCCGAGCGCAGGTTCACAAAGTTCACTCCCTTCACCGTCTCGCCGTTCTTCACGTCAAGACACGGTATTATGCGTTTTGCCAGTGCCATAGTTCGTCAATGTCTATTTTTCCTTCGTAAATCGCTTTTCCAAACACGGTTGCCGGTATTCCGGCATCGTTGAGCGCCTTGATGTCGTCAATGCACGACACTCCGCCGCTCGCAATGAGATTGATGTGGGGATATGCCGCCATAATCTCTTTATATAATAAGGTGGCGGG
>JAGAPI010000264.1 GCA_017623335.1 Prevotella sp. | reverse complement strand
GGATATAGATTTTGGGACACCTTCATGAAGGATGCAGGCGTTATGGGAAATGATTTTATAAACTATTATAACGGAATAGCCAAGATGGGTGATACACCCTCACTATTATATTTGATGAATGGTGATGCGGAAAAACCTGACTGTCCTCATTGGGGTGGATGTTTTGAACAAATGCAGAAAACGCCCAAATTTATCATAAGAGGCGCATTATGTGAGAAAGACACCATACCTGCGTATTCTGTGATGGAATGGCGTCTGAAAGGCCCCGACCTCGGAATTCCCTCAGACAGCGTATGCTTTACGCTAAATGTGGATAAGCAGCATTGGAACGGATATCATACAGGAAATGGTATTTATGTTGTGAGATACGCTGCTAAAGCTCCGGCTAAACTTACATATACCATCACTTCACCACTTCCCGGTTTCCCTGTTCATAACGGTATTTTTGTTGTCGGCAAAGAGTGGCCTGCAGCCGACAAACGTAATTATACAAGCAAGAACATAAAATATGTACCAATAAATCTGGGAAGAACGTGGTTTACAGACTGTCAGGACTATAATGGGCAATGGCAAGGGGAAAGCTCTATATCATGTTGGCGAAATGACATAATGAAAGACTGGAGCATACGGTTGAAATGGCTTAAATAAACGAGAGATTAGTTACCCAATGACAGTAAATTATTAAACTTTGTTATTTTTTCGGCAAAATAAGTACAAAAACGGTGAAAAGTTCGTACCTTTGCAAAGAATAGTCCCATAATGGGGGTGTCTTAATCGACACATTATAATATATACAATAGGTTAAGTTTAAGAAAGTAAAGGAAACAGATGAGACAACTTAAGATTCAAAAAAGTATTACCAACCGTTCCAGCGAGGCGCTCGACAAATACCTCGTTGAAATTGGTCGTGCACCGCTTATTTCCATTGATGAAGAGATTGAACTGGCACAGAAAATCCGCAAGGGCGGACGTGAGGCAGAGAAGGCAAAGGAGAAACTTGTCACAGCCAACCTGCGTTTCGTGGTGTCGGTGGCAAAGCAATACCAGCATCAGGGACTGACGCTTACCGACCTTATTGACGAGGGTAACATCGGTCTCATCAAGGCTGCGCAGAAGTTTGACGAGACCCGCGGTTTCAAGTTCATATCATACGCTGTGTGGTGGATTCGCCAGAGCATACTCCAGGCAATAGCCGAGCAGAGCCGCATAGTGCGCCTGCCGCTCAACCAGGTGGGATGTCTGAACAAGATTAACCATGAGATAAACAAGTTTGAGCAGGAGCACCAGCGCCAGCCATCGCCACAGGAGCTTGCCGAGATGACCATGATAGAGGAGGACAAGATTGCCCAGAGCCTCATGGCAGACGGTCACCATGTGAGTGTGGACGCGCCGTTCCAGGACGGTGAGGACAACTGTCTGCTCGACGTGATGCCAAGCCATGAGGACAGCCGCACAGACCGCCTTGTTGACCACGAGTCGATGGCAATGGAACTCAATGCCGTGCTGGGCAAGGTGCTGAAGGACCGTGAGATAACCATCATCCGCGAATGCTTCGGCATAGGCTGCCACGAGAAGGGACTTGAGGAGATTGGCGACCAACTGGGGCTGACCCGTGAGCGTGTGAGACAAATCCGCGAGAAGAGCATCGCCAAGCTGCGCGACAGCGGCAATGCGAAGATTCTCATGAAATATCTGGGATAGACAAAATCCCGGGGACAGATACCGCTATGACGTGATTGGGATATTGAACAAGACGCGTAACATCAATAGTCTCAGCATGATATTGAAAATGCTGCTGTGCACATTAACGGTGCTCAGCAGCACTTTTGTTTTTTCGGCAAGAGACAGGCGGGCTGTGCAGAAGGAGACCACACACGCTGTGTATCTGAAATATCACTTCGACATAGAGAAGCGCAACCCAACCCTGTTTCTCGTGCCGTCGCTCTACACCATTGCCAAGGGCAACCGGCACTATTTCGGTGAGCTGTATGGAACAATACGCAACGACACACTGGGCAAAACCCACCTGAACGAGCTGTTAAGGCTGAGCACCATAGGCAGCAGCAGCAGCACCATGCCCGTGATGCTCGACTACATCAACCCCAAGCTATATGCCAAAACCATCTTTGGCGACAATATCCTGTCGCCGTTTCACCGCAGCAACCGCAAGCTCTACAAATTTCGCCACGGCATGACACGGAACAGGGTGTACACGCTTCATATCCGACCGAGAACAAACAACCCGCAACTGGTATGGGGCAGCGCAGTGATAAGTGAGGACAACGGAAGAATCGTGAGCTGTACGCTGCACGGTGAGTATGACATGCTGAAATACGAGGTGAAATGCGAGATGAACGGGGAGACAAATACGCCGGAACACTGCTACGCAAAGTCGCGCTTCGCATTTCTCGGAAACAAAATATCAACACATTTTGAAGCACATTACGACATGGACGTGAAGGAACTGCCCGGACAACTGACAAAAGCAGGAAAGATGGCAACAGTGCGTCCCGACACGCTTACCGCAGAGGAGCGCAACATGTATGCTGCAAGCAACATCAGCACAGATACTTCTACAATAAATCCGGCATCCGACAGTTTGGCAATAACGAAAAAAAACAATAGGATGCTGAAAAACGTATGGCGGTTTCTCGACAACTATGTTATGGGGAGCCTAAGGTCACATGGAGAAAACGGAGAGATAAAGATGTCGCCACTCATCGACCCCACACGACTGAGCTACAGCAACAGCAAGGGACTGTCGTATAAGATAAAACTGTCGGCACGATATAATTTCAGCGAAAACCATGCACTGTCGCTGACACCAAGGTTCGGATACAATTTCAAACTTAAGCGTCTGTTCATACAGGCACCCATGACATGGGAGATACACCGCCGTCACAACCAATGGATGAGAATGGCTTACGAGAGCGGCAACCGCATTACTCACTCAAGCATCATAGATGCACTAAATGAGGAGCACGGCGACAAAATTGACTTCACTAAAATGGACCTGCAGTATTTCTACGACCATAAGGCTACACTGGAGGCAAACACCAACATAGGAAAATGTCTGTCGCTTAACGTGGGACTTCAATATCACCGGCGCACTGCCACAAACAAAGCCGTGATGGAGGCGCTGGGCAAAGAGACCGAGTATAAGAGCTGCGCACCGTCGGTGACACTTACCGTTGACCCTATGCGCAACGGACCGGTGCTGACCATTAACTATGAGCGGAGCATCAAGGGGTGGCTCGGCAGCAACACCGAATATGAGCGGTGGGAGGGTGACATATCATATAATAAAACACTGAATGCCGGAAGACAATACAATCTGAGAATCGGCGGCGGATTCTACACCAACCGCAGCACCGACTACTTTGTGGACTACGGGCATTTCCGCGACAACTATCTCAATGACTCGTGGAGCGATGACTGGACTGGACGTTTCCAGCTGCTCAGCAGTCAATGGTATAATGCCTCGGAATATTACCTGAAGGCAAATGCAGCATACGAGTCGCCGCTGATGCTTGCCACATGGGTGCCGTGGGTGGGACGGTATATTGAAACCGAACGTCTGTATTTCAGCACCTTACGCATACAGCACACACGACTGTATTCTGAACTTGGCTATGGCTTCACCACACGATTCGTAACCATCGGGCTCTTTGCAAGTTTTCTCAACACCGACATGCAGGAGTTTGGAGCCAAGTTCAGCGTGGAGCTGTTCCGCAAGTGGTAAATGGACACAAAAAGAGGGTGTGTCACAAATGAAAAGAAAGTAGAAGGTTGGTTTTGACACACCTCCTTGAAAATCTTTCTATTTGTCCTCTCCTTCCTTTGGGAAAGCCTTTACAAATTTCATTTCGTGAAGAATCTTGCCTTGCCGGCGAAACATGTATGGCGACGGATCGGAAGAGTCGAACTTGCGCGGATTGGGCAGCGACACTGCTATCATGGCACACTGCGGACGGCTCAGCTTGGCGGCTGTGGTGCCGAAATGATGTTCTGCCACAGCGTCGGCGCCGTAGATGCCGTCGCCCATCTCTATTGAATTGAGATATACCTCCATGATGCGCTGTTTGCTCCACATCATCTCGATGAGAGCAGTGAAGTAGACCTCAAAGCCCTTGCGCACCCATGAACGGCCAGGCCACAGAAACACATTCTTGGCTGTTTGCTGGCTGATGGTGCTTGCACCGTGCTTGGTCTTGTTCTTTTTCTGGAGATTATGCTTGGCGGCATTCTCTATTGCCTTGTAGTCAAAGCCATGGTGCTCAAGGAAGCGGGCATCCTCGCTTGCCATCACTGCCACCGGCAACGACGGCGATATCTTGTCCAGCGACACCCAGTGGTGATACAGCTTAATGTCCTTGCCGTTCTTAATCTGCTGCGCCACACGGATGAACATGAGCGGTGTGAAGAATACCGGTACGAATTTCAGAACCACTACAGACAAGATAGTGGAGGCAAAAAATGCCACCACTATCCATCTTATAATGCATTTAATACGTTTTATCAGTGAAAACACCATTTAGCGATTAAAATTCTTTTAGTTCAATGTTCCTGCCTCGGCAGCCTGAATCATCTCCTGGCTTGCATACATATAAATCTCCACGCGGCGGTTCTGTGCCTGACCAGCCTTTGTAGAGTTGTCGGCAACAGGCTCTGAGGACCCCTTGCCCTCAACCGACTTAATCTGTGAAGCCTGCACACCGCAAGACGAGAGATAGTTCTGCACGCTCTTGGCGCGGTTGAGTGACAGAGGAATATTGATGCCGTCGTTACCGGTGCTGTCGGTGTGACCATAGATGGCAACGTCGCAGGTAGCGTTATCCTTGAGCACCTGAGCCAGCTTGGCGAGGTTTGTCTTTGCATTGGCGTTGAGGTCAGCCTTGTTTACGGCAAACAGGATACCGCTGTCGAAAGTCACCTTCACAGCCTTCAGACCGTTGGCATCGGTAACCTGCTCCACCTGAGCGGCATCAACCTTGGCAGCCTCTGCCTTAACCTTATCCATGTGACGGCCAATGAGAGCACCTGCACCTGCACCAACACCTGCACCAACAGCAGCACCTACGGCTGTGTTGCCTGCAATCTTACCAACAATAGCTCCAAGAAGAGCACCGCCGCCGGCACCGATACCGGCACCCTTCTGAGTGTTATTACATGCTGACAGAACAATTCCTAAACTGAGGACAATTGTAAAAAACTTGATTTTCTTCATTTTTTTCTTAATTTAAATATTAAAGTTTATAAATGTCGCTGCAAAGGTAAATCATTTTTCCGATATATTGCGCTTTTTCCAACTTTTTTTTGTAATTTTGCAGCGAAATTTTGATTAATTAGAAAAATAATATGGCAAAAGAACTGAAAGACCTGACAAAAAGGGCAGAAAACTACAGCCAATGGTACAATGATCTTGTAACAAAAGCTGACCTCGCCGAGCAGTCGGCAGTACGCGGCTGCATGGTCATAAAACCCTATGGCTATGCCATCTGGGAAAAGATGCAGCACCAACTCGACACAATGTTTAAGGAAACTGGCGCACAAAACGCCTACTTCCCGCTTCTCATACCAAAGTCATTCCTTAGCCGTGAGGCTGAGCATGTTGAGGGCTTTGCCAAGGAGTGCGCAGTGGTTACTCACTATCGCCTTCGTGCCAAGGAAGACAAGAGCGGTGTGGAGGTTGACCCGGCAGCTAAGCTTGAGGAAGAGCTCATCGTACGTCCTACATCAGAGACTATCATCTGGAATACATATAAGAACTGGATTCACTCATGGCGCGACCTGCCACTGATGTGCAACCAATGGTGCAACGTGATGCGATGGGAGATGCGCACACGTCCGTTCCTGCGCACCAGTGAATTCCTTTGGCAGGAGGGACACACAGCCCACGCAACCAAGGAAGAGGCTGAGGCAGAGGCACAGAAGATGCTTTCTGTGTATGCCAAGTTTGCAGAGGAGTGGATGGCTGTGCCGGTGCTTCAGGGAGTAAAGAGCGAGACCGAGCGTTTTGCAGGTGCTCTTGACACCTACACCATTGAGGCTATGATGCAGGACGGCAAGGCGCTTCAGAGCGGAACCAGCCACTTCCTCGGTCAGAACTTTGCCAAGGCATTCGACGTTACATATCTTACAAAAGAAAACAAGCCCGAATATGTGTGGGCTACCTCATGGGGAGTGTCTACACGACTCATCGGTGCGCTGATAATGACACACAGCGATGACAACGGTCTGGTGCTTCCTCCACGTCTCGCCCCGATACAGGTGGTTGTAATACCTATCGGTAAGGCTGGCGAGCAGGCGCAGGCAATAGCCGACAAACTCAACCCTATAATTGACAGTCTGCGTGTCGCAGGCGTGAGCGTGAAGTTTGACGACAGCGACAACAAGCGTCCTGGCTTCAAGTTTGCCGACTACGAACTGAAGGGTGTGCCTGTACGTATAGTAATGGGAGGCCGTGACCTTGAAAACGGCACTGTGGAGATTATGCGCCGCGACACTCTTGAAAAAGAGACCGTGCCTGTAGAGGGACTTACCGAGCGCATCATCGCACTGCTTGACGATATACAGAAGAATATCTTCGAGAAAGCACGCAAATACCGTGACGCCCATGTCTACGAGTGTGACAACTACGAGGAATTCAAGGAGAAGGTTAAGGACGGCGGATTCTTCCTCTGCCATTGGGACGGCACAGCCGAGACCGAGGCAAAGATTAAGGAAGAGACTCAGGCAACAATACGCTGCGTACCGTTTGCATACGAGCAGACACCAGGCGTTGACATGGTGAGCGGAAAGCCAGCCAAATGTCGCGTGATAATAGCACGAAGCTACTAAAGCTAAAGTCCGGTTGC
>JAGAPI010000263.1 GCA_017623335.1 Prevotella sp. | reverse complement strand
GCAACACACTAAACATACATACCGCAAATACCGCAGCAGAAACCATGCTGGCAATAGACGCTGAATGTCCCGACGTGATACTGATGGATGTGGAAATGCCCGAAATGGGCGGAGAGCAGCTGATGGAGTCGGTAAAAGCCCTACATCCCGAAATACGGATAATAGCCATGACCGCCCACGACCCGGGCATACGCCAACAACTGTTGAGGGCGGGATTCTCCGACTGCCTGTTCAAGCCCATCGACCGCCATCGGCTCATGCTCTCATTACATCTTTACGACTTCTCGTCGCTCACCTCCTTTGCTGCCGGCGACCCCGATGCCGCAGCTGACATTATGCGCAGCTTTGTCAGTCAGCTGGAGATGTATGCCGAAGGTATAGCCAAGGCTGTCAGCAATACACAGCCCGACCGCCAGCAACTGGCACACATTGCACATAAGTCTATGCCTACACTCACAATGACAGGATTCCGTGCATTGCAGCAGCTCACCGCCCTCACTCCAGAACACATCGACACGCTGACAGACAAGGAGTTAAAAGTCCACGCCGCTGTCATCCTCGCCGAAATCCGCAAAATCATAAACGGGCTAAACAGCCATTTCAATAATGACTGAGGCACTAAGAATTTTTTAAGTTTTTTATTTTACTGGCTTACAATTCGGATTTTTTATGTAAATTTGCACCATCATTTAAGACAAACAGGCATTATGACAATAAGACACTCGTCTCCACAGGACTTGGACGCAATTATGGAGATTTTCAGCCATGCCCGCAAATTTATGCGAGAGCACGGCAATCCCAACCAGTGGATTAACGGCTACCCCTCAGCCGACCTGATTCTACAAGAGATAAGCAACGGCACAAACTACGTCTGCGAAAATGAAAGCGGAGAAATCACGGGAACATTCAGTTTCATTCCCGGTGAGGACCCAACGTATGCCCGTATAGACGACGGCAACTGGCTGAACGACTCTCCATATCACGTGATTCACCGCATGGCTGCCAACGGCAGGCAAAAGGGAATGGCAGAGGCATGTCTAAAATGGTGTTTTGAGCACTGCGACAACATCAGGGTGGACACTCACCATGACAACCTTGTGATGCAGCACATACTGCTGAGACACGGTTTCAAGCGTTGCGGCATAATCTATGCTCACAACGGCACGCCACGCATTGCCTATCAGCGGACATTAACGGACAAACATTAATATTATATTGACAATGATAAAGATTGTTTTGATTGGTGCAGGCAATGTTTCAACACGGTTGGGCATAGCATTGCAGCAGGCGGGATACCCCATCCTGCAGGTGTACAGCCGCACAGAGGAGTCAGCCTCGGCACTTGCCGCCAAGCTATCTACTGACTACACAACAGCAACCGACGGCATACGCAAAGATGCCGACCTCTACATAGTGGCACTGAAAGACACTGCTCTGCAGCAGCTTGCCCCGACACTGGTAAAGGACAGGCAACATGCCCTGTTTGTACACACTGCGGGCAGCATGCCAATGGAGCTGTGGAAGGGACTCACCCCACGCTACGGCGTACTATATCCCATGCAGACCTTCAGCAAACAGCGCGATGTGGACTTCAGCGCCCTGCCCTTCTTCATCGAGGCATCATCGCCAGCCGAGCTGGAACTGCTGCGCGCAGTGGCTTCCGCTCTCAGTTCAAAGGTGTATGAGGCAACTTCCGACCAGCGCCGCCACCTTCATATTGCAGCGGTCTTCTCCTGCAACTTAGTAAACCACATG
>JAGAPI010000262.1 GCA_017623335.1 Prevotella sp. | reverse complement strand
CAGCCTCGGGATGATTAATCAATATGCGGATAAGTTCACCGGCTGTATAGCCGGCTCCGCCCAATATTCCAACTTTTATCATTTTATCTTATTTCAGTAATTTGTTATCACTCGGTGCAACGATCCACAACAGCAGATAAATCCAAAAACCTGCCGATGCACACCAAAGAAGCACAAACATTGCGATACGCACAAGCACGGGGTCGAGCCCGAAATAATTGGCAAGTCCGCCGCAAACACCGCCGATAATCTTGTCGTTGCCCGACAAGTAAAATCTTTTCGGATTATCCATTTTCCTTACCTTAATTATATAATAGATTTTACTTCCTGTCCTCGGGGTGCAGCGAGTAGTAGGCGCGCAGAGGCGTAGACGTTACCTTAATGAATCCCTTTGCCTCGTCGCTGGTCCAGCCCTTCTGTGTCTCGCCGTACTCTCCAAACTTGTTCTTCACGAGGTCGTCGGGCGAATCCACGCCGAGAGTCTGGAAACCGTAGGGGCGCAGCTCCAGGGTCACCACACCGTTGACGTTGCGCTGGCTGCTGGTGAGCATAGCCTCGATGTCGGGCATCACAGGCTCCAGATACTGGCTCTCGTGCAGGAACATTCCATACCAGTTTGCCACCTGGTCCTTCCAGTACTGCTGCCATTTTGAGAGGGTGTACTTCTCAAGGAACCGGTGAGCGGAGATGATGAGCATCGGAGCGGCTGCCTCGAAGCCTACGCGCCCCTTGATTCCGATGATGGTGTCGCCCACGTGGCAGTCCCTGCCTATGGCGTAGGCAGCTCCGATTTCCTCAACCTTCTGAATGGCTGCTATCTTGTCGTCAAACTCCTCGCCGTTCACCGAGCACAGCTCGCCTTTCTTGAATCCCAGGCTGAGCACCTCGGTGCCCTCCTTTGTGGGGTGCTTTAGGTATGCGCTCTCGGGCAGTCCCTGCTTCGAGTCGAGAATCTCTCCTCCGCAGATGCTTGTACCCCATATTCCCACGTTGTACGAGTACTTCAGCTTTGTGAAGTCGGCAAAGAATCCGTTGGCGTTGAGATAGTCAACCTCCTCCTTGCGGCTCAGGTTGCGGTCGCGCGTGAGGGTGATAATCTCCACGCCGGGAGCCATCACGAGGAACGTCATGTCGAAGCGTATCTGGTCGTTGCCGGCACCCGTAGAGCCGTGGGCAATGGCGTCGGCGCCAATTTCCTTGGCGTAACGCGCGATGGCTATTGCCTGAAAGATACGCTCTGAACTTACGGATATAGGATAACAGTTGTTGCGGAGCACATTGCCGTAGACCATGTACTTGAGCGATTTCTCATAGTATTCGTGAGTCACGTCGAGGGTCACATACTTTACTGCGCCCAGCTTATAGGCGTTTTCCTCGTTGGTCTTCAGCTGTTCTTGGCTGAAACCGCCGGTGTTTGCGCAAGCCGCATACACCTCATACCCCATCTCCTTTGTGAGATACATTACATTGTAGCTGGTGTCAAGACCACCACTGAATGCTACCACTACTTTTTTCTTTGCCATTTCTTATATTGTTTTTTATGAATTTTTATTTATTGTAAGAGGAGTAGGAATTGTAAGAGTTGTAGGAGAGTTAAGGAAAATCTTCACTCTTCGTTCTTTACTCTTCACTTACTTTTTCCCATCCAATTTGTTTATTCTGTCAATCACATCTTGTGGAATCTTTGCCGGCAGATGCTCCTCAGGGTCATATAGCATGCCTGTGCAGATGCAGTATTTCCTGCCTGTGCGCACCAACACGTCGTGATTGATGCAGCCCTCGCAGCCGCGCCAGAATGCCTCGTCATCGGTGAGATCGGCAAAGGTCACAGGCTGATAGCCCAGCTGGGTGTTCATTGCCATTACCGCCGCACCACTTGTTAGCGAGAATATTTTTGCGTGAGGCCAGCGCGTCCTCGCCAGCGAGAATGTCATGTCCTTGATGCGCTTTGCAAGACCTATGCCGCGGAAGTCGGGATGCACGATGAGTCCCGACGTGGTGACATACTGTTTGTTGCCCCATGTCTCAATGTAACTGAAACCTGCAAACTTGTCGCCCTGCAATGCAATCACTGCTTTTGCCTCCTTCATCTTTGTTGCCACATATTCGTGTGTGCGCTTGGCGATGCCTGTGCCGCGCACCTTTGCTGCCTCCTCAATAGTCTTGAGGATAGTGTCTACGTAAATCTCATGTGTGGAATCTGCTACCAAAACCTTAACGTCTTCCATTTTCTGCTTAATATAATTTCATATTTGGTACAACATAACTCAATGCCTTCACCACATCGCGCTCATTCGCTCCCTCTCTTATCACCATGAAAATAGTGTCATCGCCGGCAATCGTCCCTATTATAATAGGTATATTACTGCTATCGATATTGTACGCAATACTGCTGGCATAGCCCGGACGGGTCTTTATCACAGCCATATTGCCCGAGAACTGGATGGAGAGAAATCCAGGTACCTCCATCATTTCGCGTATCTGTACAGGAGTGCTCACGCGTTTATACATTGTCTGATTGGGCAACACATACACATAGTTGCCGTTCATCGATGCAGCTTTTGCCACCTTCAGCTGTTTAAGGTCGCGGCTCAGCGTTGCCTGAGTGAGTGTAAAGCCTTCTTTCTGCAATGCTTGAAGCAGTTCTTCCTGACTTCCCATCTCCCTGCTTGAAATAATCATGCGCAGAGTGTCCAATCTGTTGTTCTTAGACTTCATTGTTGTATATTTATGCTAAATTCTGTGCAAAAGTACGTATTTTTTTGCATGCCTGCAAAGATTTTTGCATATTTATTTATAAATAACGTTAAACAGGCGTTTTTGTATATATAAGCAAAATATATATTGCTGTTTATCATTTGAGCTGTAATAGGAGTGACGACAGCGGCGAATGGTAACTATTCAGCAGGGGTGTTTTTAACATAAATGTCCATAAATGATCAGTAATGTTCTAAAAATGAGTATGTTTGCTAAAGCAAATAATGACCAAAAATTTATGTTCATTAGTGGGTTTACTCCACAAAATATTATTTTCT
>JAGAPI010000261.1 GCA_017623335.1 Prevotella sp. | reverse complement strand
GGGCTTGCTCTCCACTTCCCATTCGCCCTCGGCATTTATCACGAGAGTCTGCTTATGTTCGGTGTTCAGGGCACAAGCCACCGACGGACGGCACACCAGCTCATGATGGGCGGCAATGCGCTTGAAGTCGCACCATCCGCTTGCAGCCTGATACTGATGAATGGCTGACTCTGGAACCTCAAGAGTGAAATTGTCCTTGGCTACGCCGTCGAAAGCGCCATTCTGTACGTATGAAGGCATCTCACCCTTGCAGACAATGCTACCAATGCCATAACAGCCTTGGAATGCCCCGCCATCTTCAAAATATGACGATTCATAGCGTATGCTCTCAAGACTTTCTGGGAACACCAGTCCCTCAATGCTACGACAATGGGCAAAAGCTCCGGCACCGATACTTATAACGCCTTCGGGAAACTCCAAGACTCCCATTAAGCGCCAGTTATAGGCAAAAGCCTTATCGCCGATTGTACGAATTGTTGACGGAAGTTTTAAAGTTCCTGAGAAATCGCAACCATAAAAAACATTATCATTTATAACAGTCAGATTCTTGGGTAATGTCAACTCTCCCTTAAACGAACATTCCCTAAAAGCATCAGTTCCTATGGATATTACACCGTCATGCAATGTAAGTGTCCCGTTAAATCCACAACCGGAAAATGCTTCTGTTGGAATATGCGACACTCCCTGCGGTATGGCGAGAGAGCCTGTGAGATTCTTACATAAGAAAAACGCACGGTCTCCCAATCTTTTCAAATTCTCCGGCAATCTCAGTTCTCCATAAAGTCCCTTACAGTTGTTAAAAGCATATCCCCTGATAAGTTCTACGTTGTCAGGTATCTTCAACTCACAAACAAAGCCGCAGTCAGAAAACACTCCTCCATAGTAGTCTATCCCTTCGTCCTTTTCTTCTGAGTCTTCTCCATTTCCAGAATTACCTATGTATTTGAGAGTGGAAGGAAGTGAAAGTGTACCGGTAAGTGACCGACATCCGAGAAAAGCTCCTTGTTGAATATCAACGACACCTTCTGGAATAATCAAAGAACCAGTTAAGTTTTGGCAGCCATAAAAAGCACGTGCGCCAATAGATTTCAGCTTGTCGGGTAACACAAGATTGGTCAACGATGTCTTTCCTGAAACTTTTGAATTATAATAAAATGCGCTGCCTGGTATCTGGTCATCCTTATTCTCTATACCATAAATTTCTTCATTCTTATCGGCTTTTATTGTCACTTCTTTCAAATTCAACGCCTGCAAAACATCCATTTCATCCCTCATGAAATAGAAGTCGCTTGCATTCACTTCTCCAGTTATCTTCAGGTTCTTCAGCTTTTTATAGTCTTTTCCAGCCGCCGCAATTGCCTCCTTCAGCTTTCCTGCCGTAGAATTGATTATCACATATTCCTTTGCCGTGGCATCGTGGCTCACAAGGTCGTTCTCCCATGCCGTGATGCTCTCGCTGATGAGCGTGAGGGCAAACTGTCCGCTGTTTTCTTTCTTGTCAACACGTATGGCAAAGTTCGACATCTTTCCTGCCATATATGTGAAGTCCTCGTTTTTACTGAACTTATACGCCACACCACCGATGGTGATGCTGAACATGGTGGTGCCAGCCGCTACAGTCTGCGGCACAACGATGGCACGCCACTCGTCGTTGACACGCGACGGGACCGTTGCGGTCTTCTCCACTCCGCCGCTTGCAGTCACTGTTCCGTCAGCAAGATTAATTGTTGCCTCACGGATAAGGTTGGCAACAAGAACGTCCTTATCAGTCAACGCCCATTCGCCCTCGGCAAATCCAGCACCCTCGACAAGGGTTACACGGGCATTTGCCATGCGGTGCTGCATCGACAGTCGCACAACGCTCGTTGTGGGAGCCACATCGGCAGCCTTGCCCCAAAGAAAATCACTCGCCTCGTAGCTGCCCATCTCGCCGTTCACGGTAGTCTTACTCTGGTCGCGCTGCACAGTAAAAGCGTACGCATCAACGCTTTCCGGATTTCCGAAAGGATAATATCCGTAAACATCAATCTTGGTATGCTTGTCCTTCCAAAACACATCGTAGGCGGAGTTCCATTTATAATTTGCCTCGTCGAATGTATGGCGCACGTTGTCACCACGGTTGCCGCTAACCTGCAGTGTGCCTGGATTGTCGCCGTTGTAATCAACGATATACACACCCATCACGTCGCCGTCAACAAATCCGTTATCATTGACTCTTGTCACAGCCACTTGGTCTATGTCGCCGATAACCTCTATTTTCAGCCTACTCTCTATATTGTTGTCTCCCAGCCAGTCACTGTCGCTGCACGACACCATAACCGATGCCACGAGGAGATTATATATAATGTGAAATGACTTTATTTTCATATTCGGTAACAGTTTTTATTTTATAAGATTGTCATTATTCTGCCACACCGCCATGGTCAACACCGTCAGTGTCCCACTGGGTGATACCGACATTGATGCCGCTGCTGGTCTTGCTGACGGTCACGGTAAATTTATGGCTCTTGCCGCCCGCAAACGTAAAGTCTTTATTCAGGTTATAGTCCCTACCGTCCACACTCACCGTGATAAGGTTTGTTTCTGCAACCGTCTGCGGAACAACGAGCGCCTTATACGTTCCACCGTTCAGCCATGGCTTTATTGACTGTGGCTCACCCGTGGCGTTTACTGCTGCTGTGGCAATATCCACAGTGGCAGAAGTTTTCAGCCCGTTAACGGTCACTCTGACATCGGATGCGGCAAGGCTTTCTGCTGTAAAACCGTTGCCGGCAGCCACCGCTATCATTATCTGGCTTAGTGCATGCGACACATTGATATTCACACTTCCCTCTGTGGGAGCCACGTTCTTTGTTGAACCGATGAGCAGCTCGCTCTCCTTATATTTATTTTCTGTGCTTTGGTCGGCATTCACGCTGAACGGCATTGCTCTGACATCGCCAATGTTTGCCCTGTATGGATAATACAGATAGAAGTCGGCATGGGTGACGTCATCCTTCCAATATACGTGTGAGTCTGATGTCCATGTACCGTTATATTTAAATCTCATGTTATCAACATGATTGCCGCTGGATTTCAGTTCATTGCCTGTGTTTCCGTCTCCACGGTTCACCACGAACAGCCCGATACAGTCGTTTGCGTCAAACCCTGTATCGGTCGCCCTTGTCATCAAGGCATTGACAGCAGTGCTGATTTTTATTTCTTTCCTTGCCGCCGGCGGAGTGTCCGGGTCAGGTTGCTGCGGAAGCTCTCCGCCCCCGTCACCCGACGAAGAACAAGACAAGAATGTAATCGGCACAATCAATAGAGCCATTAAACACTTGATGTTCATAATAATATAGTTTTATATTAAGTTTAACGGTGCAAAGATAAGGTAAAAATTTATATTATACAAGTTCATAATGGTTCATATCGGCTTTTTTATCGTTTTTCCGCAGATTTAACCCACACATTTTTATATATATGACTTTATCCACGCTATTCATGCCATACCCCATACACATTCACCCTGACATAGCAGCCATCCTTTACGAAAAATGGAGCCTCCGCAAGGAAACTCCATTTTATTATTCTATGACCGAATATCCTTTATGCATTATGCAGGAAGGCTGATAGCCTCAGAAGGACAAACATCAGCACAAGTTCCGCACTCTGTGCAGGCGTCTGGGTTAATAGAATACTTGTCGCCCTCAGAGATTGCTCCTACTGGGCACTCATCGATACATGTACCGC
>JAGAPI010000260.1 GCA_017623335.1 Prevotella sp. | reverse complement strand
TCAAACTCCAGCAGCTCGTTCGCCTCGGCATTGCGCAGTCCGTAGATGCGCGCCACACCATCGCTCACCTGAAGCACGGTACCCACCTCGTCGAACTTGGCGTTGTCGCTAATGCCACGCAACTGGTCAAGCAGCACTTGTGATACTTCACTTGGTTTTATTTTGTCTGACATTTCTTTATACTTTATTATTTTAACTGACTCAGGATGCTGTTAAGTCTTGCCTTAACGCTGGCATCCATTCTGTAAGTGTCGTATTCCAGGACGAAACCACCGATAATATCGGGATTTATCTCTGTCTCAAACTCTACTTCACCGTTAGTTTTGCTCATCACCATCTGCTTCATGCGCTGTTCTGCGGCATCCGATACCGGAGCAGCAGTAACAAGCTTTCCGCTGATGATATTCTTATGCTGTCTGTAGAGTGTAACAAACGAATTGGCAATAAACTGCATGTCATTCTCACGACCCTCCTTCAGCACGAGTGCGAAAAAGTTTTTCGTGAGGTCGGACACTTCAGTACCTGCGGATGCCAACAGCAGTTGCAGTTTCTTCTCGCGGGCGAGCATCGGATTGTCTAAAGTGTGCTTGAGTTCAGGCACCGCAATAAAACTCCGTGCTACGGTCAGCATCTCTTGGTAAACCTTATCCTCAATTCCTGTCTCCACACTACTTTTCAGCAATGCGCGAGCATAACGTACCGATATTACTCCAATGTCCATAATCCGTTAGTTTTTAGATGATACTTCATCCAGCATACGATCAATCAAATCCATCTGTGCCTTATCGCTGGAAAGATTCTGGCGAATAACTTTCTCTGCTATCTCGACTGAGAGCTGAACCACCTGCTTGCGGATGTCGCTTATGGCAGCCTGCTTCTCGTTTTCAATTTCAGCCTTAGCCTCGCCAAGCAGTCGGGCGCCCTCCTCACGGGCTTTCTCCTGCGCTTTCTCAACGATGACGTCGCGGGTTGCGGTGGCTTCCTTCAGTATCTGTGCCTGCTTCTCGCGAGTTTCCTGCAACATGGATTCACATTCCTGCTTGATATTATCAAGGCGTTCTGAGGCTTCATGTGCCTTGCGCAAGCTATCGTCGATGTATTTCTTACGGTTGTCCACCATATTGACAATGGCGGGGAAACCAAACTTAGCAAGAACACCAAAGACCACCAAGAACGCTATCAGCATCCAGAAAAGGAGACCGAAATCAGGCGTTAGTATTGATGGTAAATTCTCCATGAATGTTCTTTTTTATTAGATAAGAAACGCACAAGCAGCGATAGCGAACAGAGCACAGCCCTCAACGAAAGCCGATGTCAGAATCATGTTGGTCTGAATCTTGCTGGTAGCCTCTGGCTGACGTGCGATGGCATCCATTGCACTGCCGCCAATTTTACCAATACCCAAACCTGCACCAATAGTTGCAATACCTGCACCAAGACCGCAGCCCAGCTGTGCCAGACCCTCGGCAGCCAATAATGTTGAAATAATCATAGTCTTAATTTTTTTAATTTTAATTGTTATTTTTTGTTTTCTTATTTTTCTCTTTATAAATTACTCTGCAGCATGATGCTCCTGATTGGCAAGTCCGATAAACACAGCGCTCAGCATTGTGAACACGTATGCCTGCACAAAAGCCACCAGCACCTCAAGGCAGTTCATGAACAGCAGCATTATTGCACTGAACAGATTAAGTCCGATACCGTAGCCTACGCCCATTGACCAGCCGAGGAAAATCACACATGTGAAACTGAGTATCACGGCATGACCTGCCATCATGTTGGCAAAAAGACGAATCATGAGCGCAAACGGCTTCGTGAACACGCCGAACAGCTCAATGAGCGGCATGAGCGGCACGGGAGCCTTCAGAAACACTGGCACATGAGGCCAGAAGATGTCCTTCCAATACTCCTTGTTGCCAAAGAGATTGATAGTCAACATTGTGCAAACGGCAAGGAACATTGTTATGTTGATGTTGCCTGTCACGTTGGCGCCTCCGGGGAAGAATGGCACCAGACCAATGAGATTGCAGGTGAAGATGAAGAAGAACACCGTGAGCAGATATGGCGCAAAACGCTTGTAGGCATGCTCACCCACTGATGGACGTATAAGGTCATCGTGGATGGTCATAACCAGCATTTCCATCATTCCCACAAAACCACGCGGAGCCTCACTTTTTTCATCACGCTTCTTATACCAGCTTGCGCACGACAGGAACACGATGATAAGCACAGCCACCACAATCCAAATCTGAGCAACGGTCTTTGTTATGCTCAGGTCGATGGGGCGCACCGAAGTGCCGTCTGCCATACGTTCGTAAATCTTGCCGTGGTGCTCGCTGTCAAAGAAGAATGGCTCAGGCAGGCTATGGGCAGTGCATACGGTCCAATCGCCAGTGGCGTCACTCCTTACAATGATTGGCAACGGTATGCTCAGATGCTTTCCCTCGTATGTGGCTATATGCCACTCATACGAGTCAGCCAAGTGTTCAAGCACAATCTCCGGGATGTTCAGCTCGCCACTTCCCTCCTCACCCTCATTTGCATAGAGCGACATTGGCATCAGCGCAATCGTCATCAGGAGAAATATTGTTTTAATATGTTTCATTGTACTTTTTTCTTATATATCATTAATATTCTCTGTTCACTTTGCCGGCTTGCGGTCTTTTGCGAAAAACATCGTGTGGTGCAGCAATAATATAATGTAATATACCATGAACACCAGAAAGAATGTCAGCATTGCACTTCTGCCAGCAGCAAGATAGTACACAAACATCACAGCCAATGCCAGAAGCATGCGGATACCCGACACAGCCATAAAAAATGTAGGCAGACTGTCGGGAGCATTTGTTGCCACCTTACGCCATATAATGGCATCGGCACTCTCGACAATAAGCGCAAACACCGCACCCACGATTATCGGGACAAGCATGCCGTCAACAGCAGCCACGCACATCACCGCAACGGCGACGGCTGTAATTGCCGCAATGAGCGACAGCCCCTGAACGAGGAAACGTCTGAAATGCCTTTCAATGTCTGTCATCACTTTTATCTGCTTTATTTGTTTATTTTTGCCGGATTACACTTTTATCTTGAACAGAAATATCAAATTTCCACACACAAGCTAACAACATTCTTCTGAACTTCCACAAATCCGCCGAGAATGGCAAGCTCTATGTTGTTGCCTCCAGCAATGCGGTAAACCACAGTGCCTTCTTCCAGCGAAGAGATAATAGGTGCGTGGTCTTTGAGTATCTCAAATTGTCCCTGTGTTCCAGGCACAACTATACTCTCAACCTCACCGTCATATTCCACCTTAACCGGTGAAACTATCCTTAAATGTAAGCCCATATCTATATGAAGTTAAGTTATTTACCCTGTGCAGCTTCAAGCAGTCGCTTAGCCTTCTCTTTCACATCCTCGATAGTTCCGACATTGAGGAATGCCTGTTCCGGCAAATCGTCAACCTCACCGTCGAGAATGGCGTTGAAGCCCTTGATTGTGTCCTCAATCGGCACCATCACACCCTT
>JAGAPI010000259.1 GCA_017623335.1 Prevotella sp. | reverse complement strand
TATTATGGTAAGGTCAGTGCAGTCCTTTACCATCAATCCCTGAATACCGTCGTTTTGCACGGTTCCATCGGCAGGAATCAGCTGTAGCATGGCGCGGAAATGCACGCCACGGTTTTCGTCATACCAGTAATGCTGTTGTGTGGGCTGGCAATATCCGGGCAGAGAATGATACGCCGCATAGCCGTCCATTGTCATTACCGTCTCTCCTGTATTGACATGATGCGGCAGCTGGCTGTCAAACGCAAACTTACCGTTAATCTTTGCCCCGTCCATGGCGCGGAAACGCATGACAATAACACTGTCGGGAGCCGAAGCAAAATAGGTACGCTCATATCTGCCGCCATTGGCTTTGAACGTCACCTGTGCCGTGGCATCATTAAGATTAAGCTGACGGTAATAACTGTCGGGAGCCTGCGCCGGATTAAAGTCTGACAAAAATCTCAGATTGCCCAACGGCATATACGCCTCGCTGTAATGCCCCTGCCACAGCCGCTGCATATCGTTTGCCTCGGCATATTTCTCATTGGCAAGCAACGACCGTATTTCGGGAATATGACTGGCGGCAGTGGTGTTGTGAGTCTTATTGCCTGCCTCACCCGTCCATAGCGTTATGTCGTTGAGCTCAAGCAACTCATCGGCAGGGTCGCCGTATATGGCAGCCCCCTGACTACCGTTGCCTATCAGCAGCGACTGTTCAAAATACTGGGCAGGATAGTCATAATGAAGCATATCACGCTGCGCCGCTGCCGTGGTGCAGACAGCGAGCGCAGCCGATGTTGCCAAATAGATTAATTTCATAGTTGTGATATTACAAAACGGTTGGTGTTCAGGATAAGTCAGGGGCTACTCGCTCTTGAACAAGTCCTTTATACCTCCGATGCTGCCCATAAGGTTTGTAGCCTCGAATGGCAGATACACGGTCTTGGTCTTGTCGCCCTCGGCAATCTGCTGCAACATCTGTATATATTTCTGTGCAAGCAAGTAGTTGGCAGGATTAGTGACATTGCCCACCGCCTCAGTGATTTTCTGTATGGCTATAGCTTCTGCCTCAGCCTTGCGTATGCGTGCCTCTGCCTCACCTTCGGCACGCAGAATCTGCTGTTGCTTATCAGCCTCAGCACGGTTGATGATGGCTGTCTTCTCACCTTCCGACTGAAGAATCTCGCTCGCCTTCTTACCCTCGCTGGTGAGGATGGTGGCACGCTTGTTACGCTCTGCCTGCATCTGCTTCTCCATGGCTGTGAGCACACTCTCGGGAGGAGTAATGTCCTGCAACTCCACACGGTTGACCTTCACGCCCCACTTGTTTGTGGCATCATCGAGCACTGCGCGCAACTTGGTGTTGATGGTGTCGCGGCTGGTAAGCGTCTCGTCAAGTTCCAGCTCACCGATGATGTTACGCAGTGTGGTCTGTGTGAGTTTCTCAATAGCATTCGGCAGGTTGTTAATCTCATATACTGCCTTAAACGGGTCTACAATCTGGAAATAGAGCAACGCATTGATTTCGGTCTGTACATTATCCTTGGTGATAACGTTCTGTTTAGGGAAATCATAAACTTGCTCGCGCAAATCTATAGTGGTGCTATAGGAATAGCGTCCGTAATGGGAAACCACAATACTCTTTGCCTTGTCGATGAAAGGCACAATAAACTGTATGCCAGGCTCAAGAGTAGAGCGGTACTTTCCAAGGCGCTCTATAATCTTTGTCTCTGACTGAGGGATAATGACTATGCTCTTGTAGACAACTATCAAGGCACATGCTACTACAACGAGTAGAAAATACAACATTCCGTCCATAATTTTTTTAGGTTTTAAAAGTTTTTATTTTTCTGAGATTACACATTATTATATATAAGGCACAATTTGCCAAAATATAATTCGTTTCTTACAACCGCCTTACGGTGATAATAAGACTATCCCTGCCCGTAACCACCACCTTGGCGCCACGTTCTATCTCCTCACCGTTTTCTGACTGAGCTTTCCAGTCGTCGCCGTCAATGGCAACCCTTCCGTAGGCATCGCTTTCAATCACCTGACTAACCATACCAACCTTGCCCAATATGGCATCGGCATTGCTTACACGATGGTCGTCGTCGCGGTGCAGATAACGGAGTGCAAACGGGCGCACGAAAAAAATACAAAGCACACTGACCGCTGCAAACACTGCCAACTGCACGTTGAATCCCACAAAGGGAGACAACAGAGCCGCAACAGCTGCCCCAATGGCAAAACACAGGATGAAGAAACCACCCGTAAGCAGTTCGGCTATAAGGCAAAGCACAGCCGCTATCGCCCAAAACAGCCATAAGTTACACATTAAATAGGTCATATTCAAATTGTTTAAAAGTTTTTATCTGCCCAACCATGCTTCCGGATTGAGCTTTGCTGTCTCTCTGCGTAATTGGAACTGAAGAATATTCTCTGCTCCCACTGTACCCAACACTTGGCGTGTGCTGACATGCTGTCCCTTGCGCACACTCACGCTACCCAAGTTGCAATACACCGAAATGTAGTTGCCATGGCGCACCATAACACCTGTAGTGCCGGCAAGACTGAACACTGCAGTCACTTCTCCGTCGAAGATTGAGCGCACCTTTGCACCCGGCTGTCCGAGGATGTTTATGCCCTTGTTATCGAGGCGCACATTTTGCAGTCCCTCAACATTATACTGTCCGAAATGGCTTACAATCTTGTAACTGCCCACAACAGGCATAGGCAGACGCCCGCGGTTGCTCTCAAAGTTGCCGCTTACCTTACGGTCTTCAGATGCCATGAGCACCACAGGCTGCTCTGCAGCCTCTCTCTTGGCTGCTGCAATCTCGCGCTCACGCTTTTTAGACTCCTCGGCAGCACGGCGCTCAGCAGCACGACGCTCATTCTCCGCTTCTTTCGCAGCTTTCTCGGCAGCAGCCTTTTTCTTGGCATCGGCAGCTATGCGAGCCTCTTCCTTCAGACGTTCCTCACGGGCTTTCGCCTCGGCAATGCGCTGACGCTCTATTCTTGCCGCTGCTTCCGCTTCCGCCTTTTTACGTGCTATCTCTTCCTCACGCTTCTTTTTGGCAGCAGCCTGTGCGGCTGCCTGTTCCTCAGCCTTGCGCTTTGCCTCGGCAATGGCACGCTGGCGCGCCTTCTCCACCTCAATTGCCACAAGACGGTCGATTTGAGAATTGATTGCCGCATCCTTCTTGCGCTGCTGGGCTATGATTGACTGTATAGTCTTCTGCTCATTTTTCAGTGTGTTCACAACCTGCTGCTGCTCGGTCTGCTTGCCCTCAAGGTCTTTCTGCTCCCTCACACCTTTATATAATAAAGTGTTTTTTTCCTGCTTCACGCCCACAAGCTTATTATGCACCGTTTTCATTTCCGTCTGCCTGCGCTTCAGCTCCTCGCCCTGTATTCGCTGATAGGCGGCATACTCCTTTACGAAACGTGAGCGGCGGTACATCTGCATGAAGTTCTTGGCACTGAAGATGAAGAGCAGCTTATCCTGAGTGGAATTGTTGCGACGCATATATCTCACCGACTTTACATATTTCTGCTTGCAGTCGTCGAGCTGCTCCTGCAGCAGTTCCAGCTGCATCTTCAACGTGAGGATATTGTCATCCAACTTGTTAATGTCATGACGTATTGTGTCAATGGTTTTCCTCTTTACGTTTATTTCCTGATTGATAATCATGAGATTCTGAAGCCGCTTCGACACATTGCGCTGATTGGTCTTGAGCCGCTGCTCCTGCTGCCTTATCTCCTTCTTTATCTTCGCGCTCTGATTGCGCAGACCGTTTATCGACGAGTTGCTTACGGCTGCATTCTTCTTTGTAGTCTTTTTGGTGGCTGTACGCTTTTTAACCGTAGTTCCTTTCTTTTTGGCTACGGTCTTTTGCGCAACAGGTTTTCTGGCAGAAGTCTTTTTAGCAGTTTGTGCACCAACCTGCCCACATGCCAGTATAATCGTTAAAAGTAACGCTACAATTCTCATCTATTATCCTCAGTAAACTAACATTTTTACAAAGCCATAAACCGGCGCAGAATATCATCCACAGTCACTTCGCGGTATTTATCCGACACCTTTGTGCGGGTTTCCCAATTTGTATCGTTCTTGAGATAGTTCAAAACGATGTTAAGTTTCAGCTCCTTATCGGGAGTTGTGAAGGTTATCGAGTTGTTGGTCGGGAACTGCTTTGTGCCAAGAGCCTTAAAGTCCTTATAGTCCCAGTTGAGCTGAGTATTGCCATGAAACTTGTCCTTATACAGCACGTTTACTATACTTATCAGACCTGTATTCTGTGCAGCAAGCCATTTATACGACAATTTGTCTTTTGCGTATGTTATAATAGCATTGTCTCCATCCTGCTCGGTCTCGAAAGCAGCAAGATTCTCATCGGTAAGCGTTGTACGTCCGGGCTGGAACAGCTCATTCCAGAATAAGGCCTGTAGAGAATGGAAGTTTAAGCCGCTGTTGCGCATAAAATCCACCTGATTATAAGGAACTTTTAGATATTGTTTGTTAATGCGGTCCATCACAAGAACATATTCCTGCGTAAATTCCAGACGGGCAGCCTCAACAAATCCAAAAGCCATGAGCTGCATCTGGATTACATCATCGCGCTTCATACGGAGATTGCCGGTAAGTGCCAGTTCCTGGTCGCCTACCTTCACCTCAAACTTCACCTTTGATGTGATAAACTTTGTAAGTTGTGCATTGTCTGCCACTTTGTGCAGAAGGTCTTGTTTTTCAGCAGGAATTGTTACCGGTGCCTGCGTCACAGTCTTTTTTGTTCCGCATGAGCCAAAGCACAATGGAACTGCCAGGATTGCGAATTTTAATACCTTTGAAAGATTCATAATATTATGTTTTTGTTATTTTAATTTATTATTTAAATTTGTCAAGCATTTATTCATTTCACATATTTACGGAGCTTCACCTTCCTTATCAGCACTTTGTTTTCAGTGTCGGTCTTCAGTGCCTCACGCCATTTTGCCACCGCACCATCCATGTCGCCCGTGTAGAAATAGATATCACCGGCATGCTCTATTACCGTACTGTTGTTTTCAGTGGAGTCGAGATGGTTTATGGCTTGATCAATATATATTTTAGCTTCGCTATAGCGTTCTTGCTGAAACAGAATCCAAGCATAGGTGTCAAGGAATGTAGCGTTCTCCGGTTCAGCCTTTATTGTCTTATAGCTCATCTG
>JAGAPI010000258.1 GCA_017623335.1 Prevotella sp. | reverse complement strand
TAAGCAAGATGGCTCTGTCAATCTTGAAAAATGACAAGACGACTAAGGGAAGCCTCAACTTGAAAAGACTGAAGGCAGGATGGGACGAGGAATACTTGTCAAAACTTTTGGAGATAAGCGAAATTTGATGCGTCTGCCCTGATGCGAAATAATATTCTAAATCGCTGATTTACATTGACAAATCACGTGTTCTGAATATTATGTTCTTCAATTTGCATTTTGAATGCAAATTGTGAATGTTTTGGGTTGGACATGGGTTGGACTTGGGTTGGGCTTGGGTTGGACTATGAAAACTTCTAATTGCTTAATTATTAAAGGAATAACCGTGTTTGGGTTGGACTATATAAAATTTCAGGTACGAAAATACTTTGTTTACAGAAAACTTGTTGTTATTTTAACATTGATGTAACACAGATGTAGCATGGAGACTGTAATTTTGCAGTCAAAAAAATGTATCGTGAAATGAAAAATGTTAGAATGATTTTTGTTATGCTGTTTGCCATGATGAGCATGGCGGCAGAGTGTGTACAGGCAGAAGGCAGAATGCCAAAGCTGGTGGTGGGAATTGTGGTTGACCAGATGAGATGGGACTATCTCGAACGTTATGTCGGCCGTTGGGGCGAGGGTGGATTCCGTCGCCTGATGGAAGAGGGGTATGGCTATGACAACGCTTATCTGTGCTATGTGCCTACGGTGACTGCGGTTGGTCACGCAAGCGTATATACCGGCACTACTCCAGCCATACACGGTATTGCCGGCAACAACTTTTTTGTGGACGGCAGGAAATGCTACTGCACCGATGACCATGAGGTCAGAACCGTAGGGACAGACACCAGGGCTGGGGGAATGGAACGGAGCGTGAACTGGTGAAGGCGCTCATTGAATACCGCTTTTATATAGACCGTGTGGCGGTGGAGGAAGCCGGGCTTAGCTTCGACAAGGTGAAGGTGGCGTTGAGGGAGCGTCTTGAGAGTGACCCGTGTGTGATGGCTTGTATTGATTACAGCAGTGTGAAAAAAGAAACGCTGCCGCCTGCTGTTCTCGACCGCATAGTGATGGGGTATAACCGTAAGCGCAGCGGCGACCTGATGGTGGTGATGCAGCCCAACGGCAGTGTCGGACGGGTGCTGGTGACACGATAGTGTGACAAAGCTTTTACAATAGTGTGACATAGTGGAAATGCAATATATCTGAAAGGAATATGTAACAAGTCTGCCGTACTTTTGCGGCAGATTTTTTATGTTTATTTAATTTTAATTTATGAAGACAATTAAAAGAATTGCATCGGCGATGCTACTGTTGGCGGCAACGACGGCAGTGACGGCACAGACAACCGTCAAAGGGCGCGTCACGGACAGTAAGGGAGAACCTGTAATCGGGGCGACGGTGTCGCTTAACAGTCAGCAGAAGACGCTGGGCATTACTGATGTGGACGGTAAGTTTCAGTTTGTGACAGAACGCACGCTCGGTAAGCAGGACAGGCTCGTGTTCAGCTATGTTGGATTTAAGAAGAAGCGCGTGTCCTACAGCGGCGGCGAGTTGAATGTGGAGATGGAGGACGACGCCGTGGAGCTGGACAATGTGGTGGTGACCGCGCTTGGCATCAAAAGAAGTGAGAAGGGACTCGGCTTTTCCACGCAGACGGTGAGCGGCGACGACATAACGGCAAGTATGCCAAGCAACTGGTCGCTGGCGCTTCAGGGTGAGGTGGCTGGCTTGAACGTTACCACGGCTGGCGGTCCGCTGTCATCTACGAAGATAAGCCTTCGCGGCGATGTGTCGATGAACATGGACGGCAACGGGGCGCTTGTGGTTGTTGACGGAGTGCCGTTGTCGAGCCCTATGAACAATCCCGGCGGCTCATACGGGGCAGGCGGCAATTCGGAAGGCTCTGTGGACTACGGTAACGGATTTTCCGACCTTAATCCCGACGACATAGAGAGCATTCAGGTGCTGAAAGGAGCGTCGGCATCGGCATTGTACGGTTCGAGGGCAGCCAACGGCGTTATCATGGTGACAACCAAGACAGGGCGTGGCGGAAAGAAAGGAATAGGCGTCACCTACAGCTTTAACCAGACATGGGACGGGGCTGCACATTTCCCTGATTATCAGTATGAGTTCGGTCAGGGCGTGGCGAAGAACATAGGCGGCAAGAACACTCCTTGGGAAGGACAGCAGTACTACTCATTCGGCAAAGGCGACGACGGGCTGGCGAGCACATCGGGAACAAGCTCCGCCTTCGGACCGAAATTCGACGGACAGATGTTCTTTCAGTACGACCCGGCGACAGAGGGACGCGGAGAGCAAGCCACACTGTGGCGCCCGTACACCGACAATCACTCGGGACTGTTTCAGACGGGACACACCTCAACCCATTCGCTTGCCATCAGCGGCACTGGCGACCGCGGCGACATGCGCCTTGCGCTTACCTACAGCAAGAATGAGTGGATATTGCCAAACTCAGGCTACGACCGGCTCACGCTGTCGATGGCAGCCAACCGGCAGGTGTCGAAGAGGCTTAAGGTGAGCGGACGCGCATCGTACACATACCGTGATGTGGAAAACACTCCGTCGCTGACATATAACTCAAACTCCATTTCGTATTTCCTGATTTTCATGAATCCTAACTTCGACCTTAACTGGTTCAGGCCGATGTGGTATAAGGGACAGGAGAACGTCAGTCAGATACGTCCTTTCTCAAGCTATCTGCCCAATCCCTACGTGTTGCTTTACGAGGCGGAGAATCCTGCAAGGAAACACACGTTTATGGGTAACGCCAGTGCCACATATCAGGTGACACGCAACCTTGACCTGATGGTGCGCTCGGGAATACAGTTCACGGCACAGACGCAGGAGCAGCACCGTCCGTGGGACGACAAGGTGTTTCCCGACGGATTCTTCAAAAAGCAGAATGTGCTTGACTATGAGGCTAACAGCGATGTGCTGCTGTCTTACCATAACAGCTATTCCAACGGACTGCACCTGAACGCCTCGGCGGGCGGCAACATGATGGTGTCTTACTACGACATGCTCTCGGCTTCGGTCACTGGTCTGAACACTCCGGGAGTGTATAAGCTCGCCAACGGCATCAGCTCGCCGCTCGTAAAGACGGTCATCAACAAGAAGCGTGTCAACAGCCTGTACTTCACCGCCAACCTTGCATACCGCAACATGCTGTTTCTCGATATCAGCGGGCGAAACGACTGGTCGTCGACGCTGCCAAGGAAGAACCGCTCGTTTTTCTATCCTTCGGTGAGCCTGAGCGTGATGATGAACGAGGTGGTAAAGCTGCCGGACTGGATTTCTTATATGAAACTGCGCGCATCGTAGGCGCAAGTGGGCAACGACACCGACCCTTACAAAACCGCACCTTATTATTCAACAAGCGACTTTGCAGGCTCGCTCGTGAAGAGCGGCACGCTGTATAACGCCGACTTTAAACCTGAGATGTCAACGAGTTGGGAGGGAGGATTCGACGTCCGCTTCTTCAAGGGACGCCTGGGAATCGACTTCACCTATTACTACAACCGCACTAAAAACCAGATTCTCAGTGCTCCCTTCGACCCGACGACAGGATATACCAAAGGCATCATAAATTCAGGATGCGTGAGAAATCAGGGTTTGGAGCTTGTGCTCAGGGGAACGCCTGTAAAGACACGCTCGTGGGAGTGGAACAACACCTTGTCGTGGTCGCTCAACCGCAACAGGATAGAGTCGCTTGCCGACAATGCGGATGAGCGTCAGGTGATAGGCTCATATGTGAGCGGCAACGTATATATAATAGGTACTGTGGGAGGAACGACCGGCGACATCTGGGGATATAAGCTTAAGCGCAACGACGAGGGGCTGGTGATAATAGCCTCTACTGGACTGCCCGACCGTCCGTCGGAAATAGAGTATGTGGGCTGTGCCCTGCCCAAATGGAAGGGAGCTTTCAGCACGTCGCTGAGATACAAGAACCTGAAGCTTTCGATGCAGTGGGACGGACAGGTGGGAGGAATCACCTATTCGCAGTCGCATCACAAGATGTGTGAGCAGGGACACATTGCAGAGACGCTCAACGGACGTAAGCCTGGCACAGAACTTTATCTTGACATTACAGACCCTGAGGTGCTGGCATTGTTTGAACAGCAGAAAATCACTCCCGTTGAAGGCGTGTACTGTATTGCGCCAGGCGTGGTTGACAACGGCGACGGAACTTATTCTCCCAACACCAAGATTGTAACCCTGGAGGCGTATTACAAGGAATATTACCGCATCGGCAACGTTGAGACCAACTCGTTTAAGAACAGCTATCTGAAGTTGCGTGAGATGAGGCTCGACTACACCCTGCCAAAGAAGTGGCTGAAGAACACGTTCCTGGATTCGGCTGTGGTGGGAGTGTACGGACGCAACCTGTTGTGCATCACCGGTTATCCGATGTTCGACCCCGAGACAGCATCGCTCGACGGAAGCTCGTTTGTAAGCGGCGTTGAGGTAGGTACGTTGCCTACTACACGTTCGTTCGGCGTCAACGTTAAGGTTGGTTTCTGATAAAGTTTTATGTTGAATGAAAAATGAAAGAAAAGAATGAAAAAGATTTTATATTCGATAAGTGTCCTGTTGATGACACTGTGTGGTATGATGTCGTGTGAGTCGATGGATGAGACAAATACTGACCCTACGAGAATGGACGGAGCAAATGCGGGCAGTTTCCTGACTCCAGTGATCTACAACATGGGAATCTATACATGGCAGCGCTACAACAGCTATACATTTCAGCTGATGCAGTGTCTTGTCACCACCAACTCAACCAACGGGGTGGGATGGTACAGAATCACCGACACGGCTGGCGACGGAGCATGGACCCAGTATTACAAATGGCTTACCAACGCCAAGGCAATATACGATAACGGTGTGGCTGTGGGCGATGCCAACTATCAGGCTATAGGACTGACACTTCAGTGCTGGATGTTCGAGACTCTTACGGCCGCCTTTGGCGATATTCCAATGCAGGAGGCTTGTCGCGGCGACCAGCAGCTGTACTATCCTAAGTTCGACACGCAGCAGGATGTCTATCGTGCTGTCATAGACTCGCTCGATGCCGCCAACCGCCGTTTTGCTCCGTCTAAGGGACTGAGATATAATGACAGCGGCGACCTGCTCTACTGCATCAGCGGCAGCGATGCCGACGGTATTGCGAAGTGGCGCAAGTTTGCCAACTCGCTCCGCATGAGGGCACTGCTGAGAGTTATTGATGTGCCGGAGCTTAATGCCGCTGCGGAACTGAGGAAGATGGTGGACAATCCTGACGAATATCCTGTGTTTGACAGTAATGAAGAGTCGGCGATGGTGCAAATCTCCGGAGTGGCTCCATACGAGGCGCCTATGACACGCCCGTCAGACCTAAGCTCGTACAAGCAGCTGTCGGAGTTCTTCATCAATCCCCTCAAGCAGTGGAACGACCCGCGCCTGCCGGTGTTTGCCCTCAAGGCTACCAATAAGGATGACAACGGAAAGGATGTGAAGGACTATGTGGGACTGCAGAGCGGATATGCCAACATGCCGGTGATTAACGGCTCGGCTCCCAATGCCGCCACTCTTGCCACGGCTCCGCAGGACATTGCCCTCATCACTTATTCTGAGGTGCTTTTCATAAAAGCCGAGCTTGCCCAGCGCGGAATCATCAGTCAGGATGCCCGCAAGCTGTACGAGGATGCCGTGGCTGCCAATATGCAGCAGTGGGGAGTGGAGCTGCCGGAGGGATATTTCGACAATCCAGCCACAGCATACGACGGTACGCTCAGGCGCATCATGGAGCAGAAGTTCTATGCGCTGTTCTTCATCGATTATCAGCAGTGGTTTGAGTACAACCGCACAGGCTACCCCGATGTGCCGACAGGTCCCGGCGTGGCTTCAGGCGATGCCATGCCCTACAGGTATAAGTATCCTGCCATCCTGCAGCGCATGAACCGTGAGAACTATCTGAAGGCGGTACAGTCGATGGGTGCCGATGAGATAAGCACTAAGCTGATATGGCAAAAAAGATAAATAATATAAAAAGGAAAAGAAGATGAAAAAGACAATTATTGTTTTGCTGGCAATGGCGCTTTCTGCGGGCGTGTATGCCAAAGACGAGAATACGGCAGTTGTCAAGTCGTGCCGTTACAGTTATGAGGTTTATGGAAATATACCAACGGTGAAAAACACCTTTGAGGAGCAGCATCCCCTCGGCAGTGTCATCACTGAGAAGTGGAACACCTTTATTGCCAACTATACCTGTGTGTATGACGTGGAGGTGGGCTTTTCGGGCTCGGCAACGGAGATTCGCAAACCTGCGGTGTTCAAGGCTGTGGAACGTGCTGACAGATATATACGCCATGCCGTTAGGGATGGCGGAATGGCAAGCGGCGACGCCGTGGCTGTGATGGCGCATATTCTCGACTGTGCCAATGTGATATGCTTTGAGGAGAACACCGCCGATTTTGAAACGGCAGCACGCAAGGCTAAGGCTGGCAAGGATGTTGTGGAACTTTTTGAAAATGTAGAACTAAAGAAATTGTAATATGGAATATAGATTATCATGTCTGGCTTTGTGCATGCTTGCCGCAGGCGTGTCGTTTGCAAGGCAGTTTGACTTCAGTGGCCGCGTGGTCGACGGAAAGGGGAATGGTGTGGCAAAGGTTGTGGTGACAAACGGTTCAGAGTTCACCGTGACCGATGACAAGGGAGCGTGGATGCTGCCTACCGACACCAACACGTGTAAGTTTGTGTATATCTCAACTCCTTCCGGATATTGTCTGCCCAGGCGTGGGGCAATTGCCGACTTCTATGTCGGTGTGCGTACCCTTGCCGACAACAGGGGCAAGCACGACTTTGTGCTGCAGAGGCGTGAGAAGAAGGATGATAAGTTCTATTTCATTGCCATCTCCGACCCGCAGGTGAAAAACCGGGAACAGCTGGCAAAGTGGAATAAGCAGACCATTCCTGACTTGAGGAATACCGCGGAATGTCTGTCGGGCGAGCACGAGGTGGTGACTATGGCTCTTGGAGATATTGTGTGGGACAACATGAAGCTGTTCGACGGTTATAAGCAGTCGGTGAACTCTCTGCCTGTCACGGCTTTCCAGTGCATAGGCAACCATGATTTCGACAAGCGCTATCAGGCTCTCAACAACATGCCGCTGGGAACGCCGGTGTATGGAGAGATGGAATATCATCGCCATTTCGGACCTGTTGACTATTCGTTCAACATTGCCGGAGTGCATGTCGTGACATTGAAGAACATCAATTATATGGGCAACAAGGATTACCGTGAGCAGATTACCGGGGCGCAGCTGGAGTGGCTGCGGCGCGACCTCAGTTATGTGCCCAAAGGCTCGATGGTGATTCTCAACATGCACGCTGCGGCATGGAACGTTGTTGAGGCAGGAGGCAATGTGCTCAATGCGGAGCAGCTGGCTGAGGTGTTGAAAGGCTATCGCGTGCATGTGTTTGCCGGACATACGCATTTTTTACAGAACAATATCGTCTCGGATTCTCTCTATGAGCATAACATCGGCGCGGCATGCGGAACATGGTGGCGCGGTGATGTGAACCGCTGCGGAGCCCCCAATGGATATATGATAGTGACGGCATCGGCAGATTCGCTGTCGTGGCAGTATAAGCCAACGGGTGATGATGTCTCGCGGCAGATGAGCCTCTATTCTGTGGGAGAGTTTCTCTCGCATCCGTTCGATGTGGTGGCAAATGTGTGGGACTGCGACACGGAGACGGTTGTGGAGTGGTATGAGGACGGTGTCTGCCGCGGACGCATGGAGCGTTTCACCGACAATGACGAGGCTTATCTACAGTTGTTGGGCAAGCGCGGCAAGACTTGCCTTACAAGTCATCTTTTCAAGGCTACGCCGGCGCCCGGCACTAAGGAGATTACCGTGGTGGTGAAAAACCGTTTCGGTGAGACTTTCAGGCAGAGCGTTGCCGCCGACAGGGCATACATGCGGACTGTTGCCGATAATTTTGTTCCTAAGATTATCGCCCATAGGGGCTATTGGAGGGCGAAGGGAGCAGTGCAGAACTCCATAGCCGCTCTCCGTGCCGCGGGAAAGGCAGGAGTCTATGGCTGCGAGCTTGACATACACGCCACTTCCGACGGTGTGCTGATTGTTAATCACGAACCCCACATTGGCGGTCTGCCTATTTCTTCAAGCACATACGCACAGCTGTCGGGCGTGCGTCTTGCCAACGGCGAGAAAATACCCACTCTTGCCGGTTATCTTGAAGAGGCGAGAAAGTTTCCCGACATGAAAATCATACTTGAGATAAAGAATCAGCCGTCGGACTCTGCCAATGCCTATATAGCAGCAAAAGCCGTGGAGACGGTGAGCTCGCTCAGCATGCAGAGGCAGGTGGAATATATATCGTTTAGTGCAGATGTGTGCGACAATGTGCTGCATAATGACAGTACGGTGTATGTGGCTTACGTTGGCGGCAAGCTGTCGCCGGAGGAAGCCAAATCGCGCGGATATAAATGTCTTGACTATTCAATGAAGATTTTCCTCAGGCATCCGGAGTGGATAGACGAGGCCCACAGCCTTGGTCTGCATGTGAATATGTGGACGCTCGACACTGAGCCGGAGTTGCGTATGGCACGCATCCTGCGTCCTGACTTCATCACCACGGATAATCCTGTGTACGGATATCGTTAGAATCCGCCTTAGAATAATCACCTCAGTGGTTTTTGAAAATTATATATTATAATGCTTGCCTACATCCATTCTTTGGTAAACCATTTCTGAAATACACTGTCGGCAAGGCGAATACACAAGGTTCACACGTTTGTGGTCCACAAACTTGTGAACCTTAGTTTTATTTTACCTTTTCCCATCAGAAACGCTATCTAAATCAGCGCCTTAATGTTTTCAATAAAAGCGTTGACTTTGGGAATAAGGGGACGTATGTCTTCTTCTGTGGCATCGTATGAACAGTTGTAGTCACTGTTGTTTCTCATAGATTGGAGGTCAGAGTACAGCTTAGCGTCAGCAGATGACATTTTGTTTGTCCTGACATAATATTGTCCGAGCAAGGCGATTATGCCCTTGTGGGTGTTTACCCGATACCCGTCATTTATCAGAAGTGCCGTTGCCGCATGAAAGGCTGAATAATACAAACGATTGGCTATTGTGTCCCAATAACCGAGTTCTGTCAGTTTGCTGACTTGCGCAAATGTATTCTCTGCTTTTTCAATTTCGAGATTTACAATAGCTTTTCTCTCTTCTTCGCTCAGACTCATAATAATACTATTTTGTCGTGTTCAACATTTTTGTAGAAAGGAAGGAACGGATATTTGTTCCAATGCCCTTTGGCGAAGACCGTGGGATTAATATCCTCGTCGATGTCCCAGCCAAATTCCCTGAAGGGATAGCCCAATCCGTAGTCGTCTGCACAGAGCCTGTCTTTGTCCAACAGAATCATTATGTCCCAGTCGGAATCCTCATGGCTGTCGTTTCTTGCCCTTGAACCGTAAAGATACAGGGAAGTGCCTGGGGGAAGCGTGGCTTCTCCTATTTGTCTAAGTTTTTCTATCACATCCTGTCTTTCCATGATTCCCCTTTGTTTTTATTCTTAT
>JAGAPI010000257.1 GCA_017623335.1 Prevotella sp. | reverse complement strand
CTTTAATATATAAGGTGCCACCTCGCGCCAACGGCTGGCATTACGCCCGTCGCGCCGCGCCAGCGCCATGGCATCGCGCACATGGTGTGGACCTCCGTTATATCCGGCAAGAATGAAACTTATGCGCTCGTGACGGTTGCCAATGTCGCTGAACTTACGGTCGAGCTGCCCCAGAAACCGTGCCGCCGCCTCGATATTACTTTCAGGGTCGAACATCTTTGCACGCGGCAGTCCCAGCATATCCGCCGTACCGGGCATAATCTGCATCAGTCCGCAGGCTCCCGCCCATGATTTGGCGTTGGGGTCGAACGTCGACTCCTGATAGCATTGCGCAGCCATCAGCCGCCAATCCCAGCGTATGGTGCGGCTATGCTTCATAAACAGATTGTCGTAACGCGAAATCACGCCACCCTTCCTGTCGAGCATCGGCGAGAACACATGGCGCTTTATGCTTCCCGCGCCCAGCAGATAGGCCTCCTCCTTTTTCACCTCGGCAGGCAGTGTGGGCTTATACCACTTGTTCACCTCCCTCACCATCTCGTCGTTATCCTTCATCATCACCCAATAACCGCCGGTGCTGTCACTACCAACCTTGGTAAACTCCAGCATCTTCAGACTGTCGGCAGGGAGTGCCAGTCCCTTCTTAGGCAACCGGCAGGCTATCATGTCGGCATCGCCGTTAATCAGGCGGCGCAGCATTTCCAGCGTGTCGCGGCACACTTCCATGCGCAGCATCACGTTGATATGGTCGGCAAATTTCTGGCACATCATATATTGAATGCCCAGCGGCTTGCCGTGATAGAGGTAGTACGACTCAGGGCCGTTGAGCGTGAGTGCTATCAGCTCGCCATTTGCCACCACGTCGTCAAGATCAAAACAGCCGTCGTCGGCAACGCTGTCCGAAATTACCTCACCCCATGGCGTCACGGCAGGCTCCTGCCTTCCGACACACGACACAATCAAAGCACAAATGACACAAAACAGAAGTTTAAAAGCTGCCTGCATACTATATTTCCGTATTTTTTCCTTATTTAATTACAAATTGAGTGCAAAAGTACTCATTTTCTTGCACGATACCAAAAAAATGAGTAACTTTGCACAGGATTTTAAAGTTAATAAAGATTTACAGGACACAAAATGTTACGCATAGCAGTACAATCAAAGGGCCGCCTTCACGATGACACGATGAATCTTCTGGCCGAGGCCGACATCAAAATCAGCGCATCAAAGCGCACACTGTTAGTTCAATCACCCAACTTTCCGCTGGAGGTGCTCTACCTCCGCGACGACGACATTCCACAGAGTGTCGCCAGCGGCGTTGCCGACATAGGTGTGGTTGGTGAAAACGAGTTTATGGAGCGCAGCGAAAATGCAGAGATTGTCAGCCGCTTAGGATTCAGTAAATGCCGTCTGTCGCTGGCAATACCCAAGGATATCAACTATCAAGGTGTGAAATGGTTCAACGGCAAGAAGATAGCCACCTCCTACCCTGCCATTCTGCATGCGTTTCTTGACAAACATGGCATAAAAGCCGAAATCCACGTAATCACAGGCAGTGTGGAGATTAGTCCGGGCATTGGTCTTGCCGACGGAATCTTCGACATCGTGAGCAGCGGCAGCACCCTTGTTAGCAACAATCTGCGCGAGGTAGAGATTGTAATGGAAAGCGAGGCGCTCCTCATAGGCAACAAGCAGATGGATGCCAACAAACGCGCCATCTTGCAGGAGATGCTCTTCCGCTTTGCCGCCGTGCGCCAGGCTGAGGACAAGAAGTATGTGCGCATGAACGCCCCCAAGGCAAAACTTGAGGAAATATGCAGCGTGCTGCCCGGTCTGAAAAGTCCCACGATAATTCCTCTTGCCGATGAGGAATGGTGCTCAATTCACGCAGTGCTCGACCAGAAACGTTTCTGGGAAATCATAGGCAAGCTGAAAGAGCTGGGAGCGCAGGGCATCCTCGTGACCCCAATAGAGAAAATGATTTTATAGAAAAAACACCTAAGGTACCTACACCTTATTATATATATAGCACAACAATGAAAATCATCAGATACCCATCCCCCAACGAATGGCATGACATCTGCGTGCGTCCGCAAATAGACGTGTCACAGCTCAATGCCACCGTAAGTCAGGTTCTTGCCGGCATACGCCAGCGCGGCGACGAGGCGGTAAAGGAGTATGAAGAGAAGTTCGACCACGTGAGGCTTGACAGCCTCGCCGTAAGCGATGAGGAAATCAGCGAGGCGATGCGCAGCGTGTCGCCAGAGTTGGCTGACGCTATCCGTCTTGCCCACCACAACATACATGCCTTTCATGCCGCCCAACATTTCGACGGATGCCGGGTGGAGACACAGCCGGGAGTGGAGTGCTGGCAGAAAAGCATCGCCATAGAAAAAGTCGGGCTATACATTCCTGGAGGCACTGCACCGCTGTTCAGCACCGTACTCATGCTTGCCACACCTGCCAAGATAGCTGGCTGCAAAGAGATTGTGCTGTGCACACCACCATCGGCCGACGGTAAGGTAAATCCCGCTATTCTCGTGGCAGCCCACGTGGCAGGAGTAAGCAAGATATTCAAGGCTGGCGGAGTGCAGGCAATAGGCGCAATGGCTTACGGCACGGAGTCGGTACCAAAGGTGTTTAAGATATTTGGCCCCGGCAACCAGTATGTGATGGCAGCCAAACAGCAGGTGAGCCTGCACGATGTTGCAATCGACATGCCTGCCGGTCCGTCGGAGGTGTGTGTCATTGCCGACGACACTGCCAATCCACGATACATTGCAGCCGACCTGCTGTCACAGGCAGAGCACGGCATCGACTCACAGGTGTTGCTAATAACAACGAGCGAGACAATCCTCGACAATGTACAAAAGGAGATAGCACTGCAACTTGAGCAGCTGCCGCGCAAGGACATGGCGGCAAAGAGTCTCGACAACAGCCGTATGGTGCTGGTGAATACTCTTGATGAGGCAATGGCGATAAGCAACGCATACGCTCCGGAGCATCTCATAATACAGACCTCCAACTATATGAAAATGGCTGAGCAGGTGATAAATGCCGGCTCGGTGTTCCTTGGACTGTATGCCTGCGAAAGCGCCGGCGACTATGCCAGTGGCACCAATCACACCCTGCCCACACATGGTTATGCCACAGCATATAATGGTGTGAACCTTGACGGCTACTGCCGAAAGGTCACCTTCCAGCATCTCACCGCCGAAGGAGTAATGCACATAGGCCATGCCGTGGAACTCATGGCTGAAGCCGAACACCTCGATGCCCACAAGAATGCCATGACCGTGAGGCTGGAGGACATTCTCTCCTAATTTTCTTACTTCTCCTAATCCTCTTACAAATAAGATTATGAAACCACTAAAAGAGCTGACACGCCCTAATATATGGAATCTTGCGCCATACAGTTGCGCCCGCAACGAGTACAGCGGCAAGCAGGCATCAGTGTTTCTCGACGCAAACGAGAATCCATATAACACACCTTATAACCGCTATCCCGACCCTCTGCAGCTGGAGCTGAAGGCAAGAATAAGCGCCATCAAGGGCGTGCCTGCCGAAAACATATTTCTCGGCAACGGCAGCGACGAGGCAATAGACCTGGCTTACCGTTGCTTCACCAATCCAGGTAAAGACAATGTAGTGGCGATAGAGCCAACCTACGGCATGTACCGTGTATGTGCCGACATCAACGGTGTGGAATACCGCACAGTGCTGCTCAACGACAAATACCAGCTTGATGCCGATGCCGTACTTGCCGCCTGTGATGACAATACAAAGATAATCTGGCTGTGCTCGCCCAACAACCCGACAGGCAACAATCTCGACCGCGATGCCATGATGAAAATCATCAGCTCGTTCAGTGCGCTTGTGGTAGTGGACGAAGCTTACGGAGATTTCACACAGCAGCATTCCATGCGCACAGAGCTGGTAAACCATCCGAATCTCATTGTGCTCAACACCATGAGCAAAGCATGGGCATGCGCTGGTCTGCGGCTCGGCATGGCTTACGCATCAGTGGACATCATTAATATATATAATAAGGTGAAATATCCGTACAACGTGAATATCCTCACACAGCAAAAGGCTCTTGAGACACTAAAAGACCCATATCAGGTGGACTCATGGGTACACACCATCATAATGGAGCGCGACAGAGTGATTGAGGCGTTCAAGCTGCTGCCAGTATGCGAGGAAGTGTATCCCACCGATGCCAATTTCTTCCTAGCAAAGATGAACGATGCCAAAGGCATCTACAACTATCTTGTGGACAACGGCATTATTGTGCGTAATCGCACCAACGTCACGCTCTGCCACAACTGCCTGCGAATAACCATAGGCACACGGTCAGAAAACATGCGGCTGCTCAGTGCACTGCGGACATTGGCATAACAAAACAAGACAAAATCATAAAAATATATTATCATCACAAATAAAAAAACAAAAAATATGAACAACATGCATAGCACCCCCCCATCTAATTCACGAAGCCACCATCATCATCATCATCACAAAGAAGATGGAGCATCAAAATTCAAACGTGAAAGCCTCAACAGTATACAAAGGCGCAAAATGCTAAAAAAGATATCATTCATAACCCTCGTAATTATTGCAATCCTCATGTTCATTGCACTGATTTGGGTCTACACTGCAGGATAAAACTTGACACTGATGTAAAGTTACTATTCATTCGGCAAAGCAAAAAAATATAAAAAAATACTATTTTTTTTTGCTTTAAACTTATTTATTCGTAACTTTGCACCGAAAAATATCTTTAAGCGTGAAAATAAAGGAAGTAATTAACGCCCTTGAACGATTCGCGCCACTGCCACTGCAGGAAAGCTGGGACAATGCCGGCATGCAGATTGGATTGACAGAGGCGGAGGAAGTGTCAGGGGCATTATTGTGTCTTGACGTCAACGAGACCATCATCGACGAGGCTATAGAGAAAGGCTGCAACCTCGTGGTGTCACACCATCCGCTGCTATTCCGCGGACTGAAGCGCATAAGTCCCGACAACTATGTGGGGCGTTGCGTTATAAAGGCAATAAAGCATGGCATCAGTGTGGTGTCGATGCACACCAACATGGACAATGCTAAAGGCGGTGTGAATTACAAAATGGCAGAGAAACTTGGACTGAAAAATGTTACGTTCATGTCGCCACGCAAAGTTGGTGACATTGAATGCGGCAGCGGAGTGACCGGTGAGCTGGACACGCCGATGCAGGCTGCCGACTTCATAGAGAAAGTGAAGGAGACATTCGCTGCCAGACACGCCATGACCAACGAACTGCTGAGACGTCCGATAAAAAAGGTGGCGGTATGCGGCGGAGCCGGCGACTTCATGATCGACGAGGCTATAAACTGCGGAGCCGATGCCTTCATCACAGGAGAGATGCACTACCACGTATATTTCGCACATGAGCAGGAGATACAGCTGTGCGTAATAGGACACTACGAGAGTGAGCAGTACACCAGCGAGATATTCAAGGAGATAATCAACCGAGAATGTCCCGGAGTGAAAACCTATATTGCGGAACACAGCACAAACCCGATAGTATAAAGCTGGAGGCAGGCGAATAGGCAGAGCGAAACTCTGCCAAACAGGTCGGACAGATCGGACGAATCTGAAAATAACAGGAAAGTAACGGAAAAATAACATATATATAAATAAGGTATAAGAAAATGGCAAAGAAAGACCCAACAGACATGCCGGTGGAAGATAAGCTGAAGACTCTGTACCAGCTGCAGACCACCCTGTCGAGCATCGATGAGAAGAGAGAACTGAGAGGCGAGCTGCCTCTCGAAGTGGAAGACCTGGAAGACGAGATTGCAGGTCTGGAGACCCGCATTGAGAAGATTGAGCGCGAGATTAACGACTACCAGCAGGCTGTTAGCGTGAAGCGCGGCGAAATTAGCGAGGCACAGGCAAGCCTTGACCGCTACAAGACCCAGCTAAACGATGTGAAGAACAACCGTGAGTATGATACTCTGACAAAAGAAATTGAGTTCCAGAGTCTGGAGATTGAGCTTTGCGAAAAGAAAATCAGAGACGCACAAAACAAGATTAACGACAAGAACACTGAGCTGAACAACAGCCGTAATGAACTTGACGAGCGTCGCGCCGACCTTGACCAGAAAAAGAGTGAGCTTGACGAGATAATGGAAGAGACACGCGCCGAGGAAGAGGAGCTGAAGGACAGAGCCAAGGACTTGGAAATGAAAATTGAGCCAAGACTGCTGCAGTCGTTCAAGCGCATCCGCAAGAGCGCACGCAACGGTTTGGGCATTGTGTATGTACAGCGTGATGCCTGCGGTGGCTGCTTCAACAAGATACCGCCACAGCGCCAGCTCGACATCAAGATGCACAAGAAGATTATCGTATGCGAATACTGCGGACGAATACTCGTTGACCCTGAGCTGGCAGGTGTAAAGATTGACACCAAGACCGGCGAGGAGAAAAAGACACGCAAGCGCACCATACGACGCAAAAAGAGTGAAGAATGAAGAATGGCACACTTTTTGCAATAGATATTGGCGGCAGCGCTCGAAAACGGGAGCTGCCGCCAAAATCTTTGTTAAACATAACATATAAAACATAACTATTATGCAGAAAGGTAATATCGGGGTTACAACCGAGAACATTTTCCCCGTCATCAAAAAGTTCTTGTATTCAGACCATGAGATTTTCCTGCGCGAGATGGTATCGAATGCCGTTGACGCTTCGCAGAAGATGAAGACGCTGGCAGAGCGCGGTGACTTCAAGGGCGAATTAGGCGACCTCACCGTACACGTGGCTCTCGACACCGAAGCCGGTACAATTACCATCACCGACCGCGGTATCGGCATGACTGAGGAGGAGATTGACAAATACATCAACCAGATAGCCTTCTCGGGAGTGAGCGACTTCCTTGAGAAATACAAGGACAACGCCAACAACATCATCGGTCACTTCGGACTGGGATTCTACTCCTCGTTCATGGTGGCAAAGAAG
>JAGAPI010000256.1 GCA_017623335.1 Prevotella sp. | reverse complement strand
GTCACTCCGCCCCTACCGACTGTCGCTGTCCAACACCGGACGGGTATTTATTCCCATACACGATGCCGGTCTTTACGTTGCATATCGGGGCAAGATAGAAAAGCACTACAGCCGCAAGGGAGGAGACAGTTTTATCCCTCACGACCTTGTTCACCACGCCATTGAGGACTCCAAGGGCAATCTCCGGGTTGCCACCCGTCTCGGTCTTGGAATACGCCACAGCAACGGTCACGGCTATGCTTTGTCGGCACAGCCAAATGCACCAAAATTCTTAAGCGAGGAAATGTATTTTCTTACAGAGGACAATGAAGGCACAATCTGGGCAGCAACGGGCGATGGAATAATCCGCTGCGACAGCACATACCGCCACTATTCCGTTGAAGACAGAAACTTTCCCATAGGCACTCCCACAGCCTTTTGTCAGGACAAGACAGGGCGCCAATGGGTGGGCACAGACGGCATGGGACTCTGTATATATAACAGCCACAAAGATTGTTTCATGTCGGTACACGAGCAGCTGCAATTGCCCGGCGACGTTGTTACAGAAGTGACAGAAGACAGCGACGGGGCACTTTTAGTAAACACCGGAACAGAAGTGATACGGCTATCTCCTCAGGAACTTGCCGACATGCGCCGCATCCCACAGTCCGAGGGATTCAAATACTGGCTATGGCTGTTAATCATACTTGCAGTGATACTCGGTGCAGCAACCGCTTTGAGTATATACAAAAGACAGAGAAATCTGAAGCCATCTGCAACCCTCAAGAAGCAACCTGCAAACACAGAACAACAAGCTACTTCGGAGCAACCTGCCAGCCGAGAATATCCTTCAATTACAACTGACGGCAACCCGCACCAGCAGTTTATCGACAAGGCTACCGACGCTGTCAGAAAACACCTGTCAGATTATGATTTCGATGTTCCCCAACTGGCAAACGAATTGTCGGTCAGCAAAACCACCCTTCATCGCCGCATGAAGGAGGCGACAGGTCAGACCACTACTGCCTTCATACGCAGCATCCGCCTTCAAACAGCCTGTCAGATACTTCTGTCCTCCCCCGGAATCCGCGTCAGCGACCTTGCCTATCAGGTTGGCTTCAACGACCCTAAATACTTTTCACGCTGTTTCAAAGACGCGTATGGAGTGCTGCCGGGCGACTACGCTACGGAGAATTATGTTGCAAAATAGGTGAAATATGTTGCAATACACACGCTTGCAACAGAATTCTTCCACATCGGAACAATCATCACCATCCATCTCAGAAACAACTGCTATCTTTGCAGCAAAAACTAATAAAAACAAACAAAAATGAAGAAAATTTATTGTTTATTATGCATGGCTATGCTATGCGCAATGACCACAGCAGCAAAAGATATTTTCTGCTGGTATGACGGTGAGAGCCACATTAATTATACGTTAAGCGGCAAGGTGTCGCCCGTGGTTGTCACGGCAATGGAAATGCTGACAGAAGACATGAGAGACGTTACTGGGGCATCACTGAAAAGGGTGCAGACGGGCGCCAAAATCCGCATTGTACAGTTAGATAAAGACAACGGTTCAAGGAAATGGCTGCGGACTGCCGGCATTGACGTCGACGGGCTGGCGCAAAAGAAAGATGCCTTTCATATAAAGGTGCACAACGGACAACTGCTGGTTGTGGGCAGCGACGGACGCGGCACAGCCTACGGCATTCTTGAACTGTCGCGCATGGCAGGTGTCTCTCCATGGAAATGGTGGGCAGACGAAATGCCCGTAAAACGCAGCCAACTGACTATTGCCGCCGACTTTGAGACCGAACAAAGTCCGTCGGTGGAATATCGCGGAATTTTCCTCAACGACGAGGACTGGACGCTGCAGCCATGGAGCTGGCGCAACTATTCACCGGGAAAGCCCGGGCTGATAAGCGCAAAGACCTACAAGCAGATATTCAAGCTGCTGATGCGCCTCCGCGCCAATGCCATCTGGCCGGGAATGCACAGCATGACAAAACCATTCTTCACCGTTCCCGGTGCCAAAGAGGCGGCAGACTCGTGCGGAATAGTAATAGGCACCTCACACTGCGAGCCCATGATGCGAAACAACGTGGG
>JAGAPI010000255.1 GCA_017623335.1 Prevotella sp. | reverse complement strand
TTATGGGACTGGTTATGTGTGCCTTGCGAATCTGATCTTCTGTCTGTGCCCGCTGTGCTTTTATGCCCATGCTTTGGTTGCCTGCGCTTTGGTTGTTGCTGCCTATCTGTTCCTGCGTGGCGGCAAGCTGTCGCTGCAATACTTCTATCTGATAGCTGATGTCGTCCACCTGTTTTTGTGTTGCGGCATTTGCTGCCAATAAATCCGAGAAGCGTTTCTTTTCCTTTTGCAGGTTGATTATCTGCTGGCGAATGGAAGCCACCTGGCGGTTGGCATCCAACCGTTTGCTGTCGGCTGCCGACTGATTGGCAGCCAACTGCTGGCCGTGCAGTGATAGTTGCAGGGTGTCAATCAATCCGAGCATCTCATTACGCTTCACATCCTGACCTTCCTCTACGTTGAGTGAGAGAATCTCTCCCGTTGCCTTTGCCGATACAATGACCTCGGTGGTCTCAAACACTCCTGAGGCATCGTAATCCTTTTCGCCCGATGAGCATGCCGTGAGTGCCGCAATGGCGGCACAAAGGCTTAATATATTTTTCTTTTTCATATCAAATTAATTTAATTTCTATTTATCAGCTGCAACAGGTTGCAGCCCTACATAATCCCTAATTTATCTTTAAGCTCATAAATTGCCTTGAGCATTTCAATCTCATGCACTGATTGCTGTGTGCGTGCCGTGTTCTCGCGGGTTATCTCCTGCAACAGTCCGTTCACGTCTATTATTCCGTGCGATAGCTTTGCCTCCGCAGCCTGTCTTACTGATGTCCTGAGCTGGATTATCTCATCATCGTCGGCAATTATCCTGCGGTAGCGCTCCACCGCCATCCTCTCCTGAGTTGTCTGCAGACGGTTGTTGAATAAGAACACATCCCTGGCATTCTCTATCTCATTTGCCGCAGTTGCAATCTTGCGCTTCTCGTTCTTGTGAGTGTAAAGACTGCTGATGTTCCAGCTCAGCCTCATTCCAATCATACCGTTGAGGCTCCAGTCGTGCGAGAACATATCTTCAAACATGTTGTAGCCGGGATAACCGTAGTAACCCTGTGCGAAGAGGCTCAGCCGTGGGCGGATGGCTGCGTCGAGCTGTGCCGAGCGTGCATTCAGCTGTCTTGCCTGCGCATTGAAGAGCGACAGTTCCGGACGCTGTGTGCTGATATTGTCAGGCACGGCAGCCTCTGGCCTTTTTAATGGCTGCTTAATCTGTCTGCCTGTGAATATCTCAAGCATCCTCATATAGCTGTTCTTTGCCGACGATAGCTCCACCTGCTGCTGGCGGGCATTCAGATATTCTGCTTTCACTGCGTCAAGGTCGGCATTTGTTGCTGTTCCCCCTTTCACCATAGCCTCCAGTTTGCGGCAGTTGTCAAGAAGCAGTTGCTGCAGGTCGCTGTTCAGCCTCAGTTTATCCTCGGCGAGCAGTATGCCGAAGAAGAGGTTGTTCACTCTGTCCCTTATGGCAAACATATCCACATCGTTCTGCCTTGCTTTTGCCTCGCCCTCAGCACGTGCCGCCTGTTTCGCCGCCTTGATGCTTCCGCCGTCGTATATTGTCTGGCTCACGTCAATAGCCACCTTGTACTGGTCTTTCTTCAGCCCCTTTACGTTGTATCCTGCTTGCGACATAATGCTTTTGAGTCCGTCGGGCAGCGACATCACGTCACTCTGCAGCGTAGCCTGAGCCCCAGCCGACAGTTGCGGCAGCCATCCTTTGTTGATGTTTGCCACGGTGTAGTCGGTAGTAGCCTGCAGCAGCTCATAGCGTTTCAATAGCGGATAGTTCTCTGCAGCCCACTTCTGGCAGTCATTGAGCGTGGTCTGTGCTGTGGCTATCATTGCCATCGCCAGTCCAATGGCAGTTGAAATCAGTCTTGAATGTTTCATGTTTATTATGTTAATTCATTATCTGGTTGCAAAATTACGAATAGTTTTCCATTCAAGCATTATCTTTGTAGAGAAATAAATGTTCTTTTTGTACAAAAATGCGTATATAATGCTGATTATTACATTTTAATGATTATCTTTGCAAAGAATTAGCATACAAAAGGAACATTTACCAATGATAAAAGATAATTTGAGGCGGCTCACCTTGCATCTCAGGTTGTGCTGCAGCTCGTTGGCGCCATGATGACTCACATCAGCTATCTGTGGGAGAAGAGTGAGGCGATGCAGGAAAACACTAAGTCACGTGAACAGCAGCTGTTCACAGGATTTATACGTCTTGTGGGGCAATATGCGGCAGAGCGTCATGGGCTCGACTTCTATGCCTCGCATCTGTGTGTCACTCCGCGCTATATGAGCACCATTGTTAGGAATGTCAGTGGCAAGTCGGCGAAGCACTGGATTGATGAGGCTACGATAAATGCCATTAAGGTGCAGCTCCGCTACACAGACAAGCAGGTGGCGGAGATAGCCAATGATATGAATTTTCCAAACGCCAGTTTTTTCTGCAAGTATTTCAAACGGCTGACGGGAATGACTCCGATGGACTACCGTCTTAGTTAGCATATTTTTTATGAAACAGCAAAAGAAACAAACAAAAAATATTAAAATTTTATTTTATATTTTGTTCTGCACCCATTTATTTGTAAATTTGCAGAAAATAACGCAGAAAAGTTCAGTAACGCAGCGACTATGACAGACTATTTCACACAAAACAATGGAAGACGGCTGCCTGAGGGCATACAGTTTTTCGACATGATAAGGCGGGGAGACTATGTTTATGTAGACAAGACCGACCTGGTTTGGCACTTGGCTAACGGCAGAATGTTCAACTACCTCAGCCGTCCGCGCCGTTTTGGCAAGTCTCTGCTTGTTGATACACTGCGCTGTTACTTCGAGGGGCGCAAGGAACTGTTTGAGGGGCTTAAAATCATGGAGCTGGAGAAGGAGTGGAAACCAAGTCCTGTCATACGCTTGGATATGAGCAATGCGGGAGCCACGCCGGAAAGCCTGAGAAGTTATCTCAATTCGGCATTTAGGAGACTGGAAAAGAAATATGGTGTTGAGACATACAACGATGACAGTCTTGCCGTGCGCTTTGAAAATATACTCATTACAACAAGCAATGAGGGTGAAACACCCGTAGCCATTCTCATCGACGAGTATGACTCTCCGCTGCAACACTCCTGGCACACTCCTGAGCACGAGGCTTGCACAGCCATCTACCGCGAGGTATTCGCTGTACTGAAGTCGTGTATGCAATACGAGCGGTTCGTTTTCCTCACGGGCATCACTAAGTTTACGCAGATCTCGCTGTTCTCCGTTCTCAACAATCTCACCAACATCAGTTTTATGCCGCAGTATGCAACGGTATGCGGTATCACCAAGCAGGAGATACGCGACAACTTCATGCCAGAGATTGAGGCGATGGCGAATAAGAACGGCTGGACCGTGGAACAGACTTTCGAGAAATTGAAATATAACTACGACGGCTATCATTTCAGCAAGGACAAGATGGTGGATGTCTATAATCCCTACAGCCTTGTTATTGCTCTTGCACAAGGTGAGACAGGCAATTACTGGGCTTCATCGGGTGCGACAACCTTGCTGCCA
>JAGAPI010000254.1 GCA_017623335.1 Prevotella sp. | reverse complement strand
CAGCGTTACGGAGTGCCGCAGCATGAACGAGCTTTACGACACCGTGGGCAACTACGGCAGTGCGGTGATAAAAATGCCGTGGAGCAGCAGCGGCCGCGGACTGCGCTACCTTGAAAGCCGCAACCTCAATCCCCATCAGGATGGCTGGGCGAGAAACGTCATTGCCAAACAGGGCTCGGTGATGGTGGAGCCATGGTACAACAAAATATTAGACTTTGCCATGGAGTTCAGCATCGGTCCCGACGGCGATGTCACCTATCTCGGACTGTCGCTTTTCTACACCGAAAACGGGCAATACCGCGGCAACATGCTTGCAACGGAAAATACTAAAGAAGAACTGTTAACACGCTATATTACAGCACAACAGCTTAAAAACGTGAAGCAAAGGTTGATGGACGTCCTGCCACAGCATCTTGCAGGATACAGCGGAGTGTTTGGAGTGGACATGATGCTTGTAAGCCACGACGGCAGCATAGCCATCCATCCCTGCGTGGAGATAAACCTGCGCCGCACCATCGGGCACACGGCGCTTGCAATATCGCCCACCGACTGCCGATATGAAAAGGCAATGCGGATAGAATTCGACGGCGACAGATATAAACTTAAAATCACCCCAATACGATAATATCAGATGTAGTAAGCTCATCTGAGAAGAGTTTACTCCCCGACATCTTTAAATAAGCTCCACTTCCAAGCCGTCATACGCCAGCGTCATTCCCTTGGGCAGCATGGCGCAAGTAGATTCATGAAGACCAATATGGTGGCTCATGTGGACGAAATAGGTGCGGCGAGCCCCTACCCTCTTAGCAAATTCAATAGCCTCGTCAAGCAGAATGTGCGACTGATGCTCTTCGGTAAGCCTGAGCGCATTCACCACAAGAGTGTCAACACCATAAACATGCTGTTCCTCCTCGTGGGCGATGCTCTTCATGTCGGTGATATAGGCAAGACTGTTGCCAAAACGAAAACCGAGAATAGGCAGTTTTGCGTGCATCACGGTGAAAGGCATCACAGAGATGTCGCCGACAGCAAACTCACGGTGAGGCTCAATGGTGTGAAGGCTGAGTTTTGGCACTCCGGGATAAAGATGCTCTGCAAAACAGTAAGGCAGCATCTGGCGCATACCCTCCACTGCCAGGGTGTTGCCATAGATATTGATGTCGCCGAAAACACAGAAGGGACGCACATCGTCGGTGCCGCCGATATGGTCGTAATGACTGTGGGTGACAAGTATGCCGTCAATCTTACGAAATTCGCGCTGCATCATCTGCTGACGGAAATCGGGAGTACTGTCAATGACAACACGGGTGGAGGCAGTCTCAATCATTGCCGAGCAGCGCAGACGGCTGTCATGAGGGTCGCTGCTTGTACACACCTCGCACTGGCAGCCTATGGTGGGCACTCCGCACGATGTTCCTGTTCCGAGAAATGTCAGTTTCATTGTTTTCTATGGGCAAATCCCTAAATTATACGATTATACAAAATTCACTTCGGGATGAATGTCAATGCCGAACTTTGCCTTGACATCTGCCCTCACAAGATTGCAGAGATTGATGATATCCTTACCCTCGGCTCCACCACGGTTGACAAGCACCAAAGCCTGACGGCTGTGTACCCCTGCACGCCCAACGGTCTTCCCCTTCCATCCGCAACGGTCAATCATCCATCCGGCAGGAATTTTTACTCTTTCGGCATCCACGTCGTAATGCGGCATATCCGGATATTGCGCCACCAGACTTTCATAAAGGCTGCGGTCTACAATGGGATTCATAAAGAAACTGCCGGCATTACCCTCCACCTTCGGGTCGGGCAGCTTGGCATTTCTTATGCCGGTAATCACCTGGCGCAACTGCTCTGCAGTGGGAGTGTCAATGCCCTTGACTGCAAGCTCGGCACGGATGTTGCCATAGTCGAGCCGCGGATTGTAATGCTTTGACAGACGGTAGGTTACGTATGTTATGATAAACTTATTCTTCCACTCTGACTTGAAACGGCTGTGACGATAGCTGTAGTCGCAATCCTCAGCCATAATCTCCACGGTGTTACCTATGGCTATCTCCACCGCCTCCACCTTATATATAATATCCTTCACCTCGGCACCGTAGGCTCCGATGTTCTGCACCGCACTCGCCCCAGCCTCACCGGGAATTGCCGAGAGATTCTCAGCACCATACATGCCGTTGGCAACACAATATTCCACAACATCGTCCCACACCTCACCGCTGCCTACACGCAACAGCACACTGTCGGCATCTTCACCGACGACACTCATGCCGCGTATGGCTGAATGAAACACCGTACCATTATAGTCGCCAGTGAGCAACAAGTTACTGCCGCCACCAATTACAAGCAGCTCATCGGAGCCGGCATTGTATGATTTGACAAACTGTACCACCTCGCCGGCAGTGGCTGCCTCAACAAATCTGCCGCATGAGGCATTTATTCCAAATGTGTTGTGGCCGAGCAGAGAATAGTTTCTTACATCCTTCATTATATATATAAATATGTGTGGACAATCAGGGTTATTGTATCAGCGACGTCACTTTCCATCCACCATTCTTATGTTGGAAGGTCAGCTCGGTCTCCATACCGTTGGAAATGCCGCGCAGGAGGAATATTTTGAAATTGCTCGCAGGATAATCCTCACCATACTGTATGTTGTATATCATTTCATGTGGCAGTTCCGGTGCAAAGGCAGGCCATGTGTCGGGAGTAAGTATACCCTCCATAGTTGAGAAATCATCGTCAGGGTCAGGACCAGTGAATTTTACAGTCTCATCTATGCTTTCCACCTGAAACTCAGGGTCTGACGCAAACTGCTTGTAGAATTTAAGAAATGAGGCGTTATTATTCTTTGCTATCGAGGTGTTACTGATTGCCGTCATCATCCACAGCCCGTTGCGGCGGTCAAACACATATTCCTTTATGCCGTTTGACTGCAGGAAAACCTTCTTCACCACAACATGGTTGATGGTGGTGTCCTTCACGCGGTCCATCTGCTTGCGGTTGTTGAATATCAGAGTGTAATACCCCTGACGCATGAAGAATGTCTCCGTCTTCCATTTGTCCCTTGTAATGCTGTCGGTGCGGTTGCCCCTTGTCACCGGCAGCGGGAAAGCAATTCTCTTTCGCTGCAACTTGCGGTTGGCTGCGAAATTGAAGAAAAAATCATCAAACAGCTCGTCTGCTGCCTTGGGCATGGGCGTCTCCGAAACAAGCTGTTCCAATGTGTCTGTAACCACGGTATCTGCCGCCACTACCACACTGTCTGCCGGCGCAGCCGTGTCCAATGTCTTGTTTCCTCCACACGAACCGAGCATCACCGCTCCAACACCCAAAAATACTATTACAATCTTGTTCATTTTTACTATTGTAACTACATCTGTCTCTCAAATTTCGGCAAAATTACAACATTATTTTGATATTTTGCACTATTTTCAGAAAAAAATTGTACCTTTGCATAAATTTTTAATTTGTATTGATAAAAAACATCATAGAAAATGCTTGAAAAGATAGAAAATCTGCTGAAAGAAGTAGAAAACATGCAAGCCCAGACACCAGAGGAAATTGAAGCCCTGCGTCTGAAATACCTTAGCAAAAAGGGTGAGATTACAGCACTCATGACTGACTTCCGCACAGTGCCTGCCGAACAGAAGAAAGAGGTGGGAATGAAAATCAACCAGCTGAAGCAGACAGCCCTGGAGCGCATCAACGCCCTGAAGGAACAGCTTGCCACCGACGACAGCGACACGGAGAACATTGACCTCACGCGCAGTCCCTACCCGGTACAGCTTGGCAGCCGCCATCCGCTGACCATTGTGAAGAACGAGATTATCGACATATTCTCGCGCATGGGCTTTGTGCTTGCCGACGGTCCTGAGGTGGAGGACGACCTTCACGTGTTTACAAAGATGAACTTTGCCGCCGACCATCCTGCACGCGACATGCAAGACACTTTCTTTGTGGAGCAGAGCCGCATCAACGATGTCACCAAAAACATTCTGCTGCGCAGCCATACATCATCGGTACAGGCACGCGTGATGGAGACAACCCAGGAGCCTCCAATCCGCATCATCTGTCCCGGACGTGTGTACCGCAACGAGGCGATAACTGCCCGTGCCCACTGTTTCTTCCATCAGGTGGAAGGACTCTACATCGACAAGAACGTGTCGTTCACCGACCTGAAGCAGGTGCTTTTGTCGTTTGCCCGCGAGATGTTCGGTCCAGATACAAAGATACGTCTGCGCCCAAGCTACTTCCCGTTCACAGAACCAAGTGCCGAGATGGACATCTCATGCCACATCTGCGGCGGCAAGGGCTGCGGATTCTGCAAGCATACGGGCTGGGTGGAGATTCTCGGTTGCGGAATGGTAGACCCCAATGTGCTTGAGCAGTGCGGCATCGACAGCAAGGTGTACTCAGGCTATGCCTTCGGTATGGGCGTGGAGCGCATCACCAACCTGAAGTACCGTGTGTCCGACCTCCGTATGTTCTCCGAGAACGACATGCGCTTCCTCAAGGAGTTCGAGGCAGCAAACTAAAACTGGCTTCAAACACATTATTAATATAAATGCAGAAGTCATACATCAAAAATAGACATTTATCCCTAATTCCGTCGCCCTGTTACGTCATTGAGGAACAGCTGTTGCGACGGAATTTGGGTTTGATAAAGCACGTGGCAGATGCCGCCAGCGTGGAGATAATCCTCGCCTTCAAGGCTTTTGCCCTGTGGAAGACCTTTCCTATTTTCCGCGAGTATATCACCCACTCTACAGCCAGTTCGCTATATGAGGCACGCCTTGCCTATGAGGAGTTCGGCAGCAAGGCGCATACTTTTTCTCCAGCCTATACAGAAGAGGAATTTGCACAGATAGCCCGATGCAGCAGTCATCTGTCGTTCAATTCGTTGTCGCAGTATGAGCGTTTCCATGACTTCGCTCTCGAATGTGAGCGTCCGTCATACGGCATAAGAATCAATCCCAAATATTCCGAGATAGAAACCGAGCTTTACAATCCCTGCGCTCCAGGCAGCCGTTTTGGAGTGATGGCAAGCGAGCTGCCCGACATTCTGCCTGCCGACATCGACGGTTTCCACTGCCATTGTCACTGCGAGTCATCGGCAGAGAGCCTTCAGCGCACTCTCGTACATATCGAGGAAAAGTTCGGCAAATGGCTTCCCGAGATAAAATGGCTAAACCTTGGCGGCGGACATCTCATGACACGCAAGGACTACAACACACAGTTGCTCATCGACACGCTGACTGGTCTGCGCCGCCGCTACCCCAACCTTGAGATAATACTTGAGCCAGGCAGCGCATTTGCCTGGCAGACAGGTCCGTTGGTGTCAAAAGTTGTGGATGTGGTGGAGAACAAGGGCATACGCACAGCCATACTTAACGTGAGCTTCACCTGTCACATGCCCGACTGTCTGGAGATGCCCTATCATCCCGAGGTGCGCGGAGCCGTGACTGTAGAAGATGCCAATCCTGCCGGTGACTTTGTCTACCGTCTTGGCGGCAACAGCTGTCTGAGCGGCGACTTCATGGGCTACTGGCAGTTTGACCACCCCCTGCACATCGGAGAGACAATAATCTTTGAGGACATGATTCACTACACTACCGTGAAAACCAACATGTTCAACGGAATATCACATCCCTCCATCGCCATGCTCAAAGCTGACGGCAGCATAGAGATGCTGCGCCGCTACAGCTACGAGGACTACCGTGACAGAATGGATTAATAATCTGCAGACATTTGAAATAACAAAACTACATTCTAAAAACATAAATCGAAATGAAACAAATCTTATTACCACTACTGCTCCTTATGGGCATCGGTGCACAGGCTGCCGATTACGACGTAAAGGACTTCGGTGCCGTTGGCGACGGCAAGACGCTCGACCATATAGCCATAAACCGAGCCATCGACTCGTGTGTGGCGCATGGCGGCGGCAGGGTCGTGTTGTCGGGAGGCACATATCTGTGTGGCAGCATCCGCATGAAAAGCAACGTTGAGCTGCACATAGCAGCCGGTGCCACCATCCTTGCGGCACCGGCGGAAATGAAAGCCTACGATGAAGCCGAACCGTGGGAGGGACCGGCATATCAGGACGGCGGACACACCTATCTCCACAACAGTCTGATTTGGGCTGTGGGACAGAAGAACGTATCAATCACCGGACGGGGCACGATTGACGGTGAGGGACTGACAAAGAGGGACACCGAGAAAGCGGGCAACCTGCAGGGCGGCAACATCGGCACGGGCGACAAGGCAATAGCACTGAAAGAATGCCGTAATGTGCTGATACGCGACATAACGATATACCGTGGCGGACATTTTGCAATAATAATGACCGGCTGCGACCTTGGTACCGTAGACAATGTGACGATAGACACCAACCGCGACGGTTTCGACATCGACTGCTGCAAATACCTCACGGTGAGCAACTGCAAGATAAACACGCCGAGCGACGACGCTCTGGTGCTAAAGAGCTCGTATGCGCTGAAACGCCCCGTGCTGTGCGAGCACATAGCCGTGACCAACTGCGTAATCACCGGCTATAAGATGGGAACGCTGCTCAACGGCACATACATACCCGAAAAAGTGAACTGGGTGTGCGGCCGCTTCAAGTTGGGTACGGAATCCAACGGCGGCTACCGCAACATTGCACTGAGCAACTGCACGTTCATGTACAGCAGCGGACTGGCATTTGAGGAAGTGGACCAGGGCGTGATGGAGAACATCGTGGTAAGCAACATCACCATGAGCCACGTACACCACTACCCCATCTACATAACCACAGGCTGCCGCAACCGCGGCCCTAAGGAACGCACCACGGTGTCATCGGGCGCCGACATTCAGATAAGCAATGTGATTGCCGACGACGTGGACTCGCTTGCCGGCATCATAATCACCGGCATGCCCGGTCATCCTCTGCGCAACATCGCACTAAGCAACATCCGCATAAAATATCGTGGCGGCGGCACTGCCGACCTTGCAAAACGCGAATATCGCGAGCTGTCCACCCACTATCCCGAGCCGCGTTTCTCTGGTCCTACCCCAGCCTACGGTCTTTACGCCCGCCACGTGGACGGTCTGGACATTAATCATGTGACTTTCAGCACAGAAAAGCCCGACTATCGTCCTGCCGTGATACTTGAAGATGTGAGGAACGAGAGCATTATTGACCTGAAAGCGCCTGAAATATCTCATCCTTAAAAAAACATAAATATCTGGCATTATCGCCCCTAACCCGCTTACAAATTCAAAAAATCTCCGTATATTTGTAAACTACTTGAAACAAACTGGCAAATATTATGAAGAAAATCTTTATATCTGCGGTGCTGGCGCTCTCGGCTGCCACGATGAATGCAGACAACTGGAACCAGCGTTTCCGCAATCCCGACAAGGCAGCAAAGCCATGGACATTCTGGTACTGGATGTTCGGCAACGTAAGCGACGAAGGCATAAGGCTCGACCTTGAGGCTATGAAGCACGCCGGAATTTCCGGGTTCTACCTCATGCCAATCAAGAGCACCGCCGACGGCAAGGAGCTTGGCGGAGCGTCGGAGCAGCTCTCGCCCGAGTGGTGGCGGAGGATGGACACGGTATACCGCCTTGCCGACAGTCTTAGGCTCGACATGGGCATCCATTTCAGCGACGGTTTTGCGCTGGGCGGCGGTCCGTGGATAAAGCCCGAGGAAAGCATGCAGAAAATAGTGTGGAGCGACACCATCGTGAGCGCCAGGGACATACGCACCGGCAAGGTGCCAGTGCCGAGGGTGCCCGTGAGCGGATATTATGAGGACATTGCCACATATATCTACCCCGTGGAGGCGGCAGACGCGCGCAAGCCGAAGGCATCGGTGGAGTTTCCATTCCGCGCCACGGAGCCGAGCGACATCATCATGACCTACGACGCGCCCTACACGCTGAGGAGCGTGAGAATAGTGACGGGCGGCAACAACATACAGTCGCACAGATTCAGCATCTACGCCTCCGACGACGGAGTCAGCTACCGCTTTGTGCGCCAGCTCCAGCCCGCGCGCCAGGGCTGGCAGAACACCGACGCGCAGGCTACCTACGCCGTGCCGCCGACCACCGCAAAATACTTTAAGTTTCACTGGACGCCCGAGGGAAGCGACCCGGGCAGCGAGGACATGGACGCCGCCAAGTGGAAGCCCACGCTGAAGGTGGGCGCCATCGAGATGTCGTCGGCGGCTGTGATTGACGGATATGAGGGAAAGTCGGGTCTGGTGTGGAGAGTGCCGCAGCCTTTCGGTGTGGCTGACGCTGACTGCGTGAATCCCGCAGACATGATTATGCTCACCCCAAACTCCACACTGAACACTGAACACTTAACACTGAACACTCAGCACTACAGAGTGCTGCGTATAGGTCACGCCTCAACCCTGCACACCAACGCCACGGGTGGCGGAGGGCGCGGACTGGAGTGCGACAAGTTCTCGCGCGCCGCCATACAGAAACAGATTAATCACTGGTTTGGCGCCATCTACAGCCACGCTTCGGCGGACGTTGCCAAGCGTGTGCTGAAGCGTCTCCACGTTGACAGCTGGGAATGCGGCTGCCAGAACTGGAGCAGCAACTTTGCGGCGGAGTTCAGGCAGCGTCGCGGCTACGACATCATGCCGTGGCTGCCGCTGATGGCTGGAGTGCCGATGGAATCGTCGGAGAAGTCGGACGCGGTGCTGCGCGACGTGCGCCTGACAATAGCCGAACTGATTGAGGGAATCTTCTTCGACGAGGTACAGAAGGCGGCTCGCCGCCACAACGTCAGCCTTTCCACCGAGTGCGTGGCGCCTACCATGGTGAGCGACGGGCTGCTGCACTACAAGCGCAGCGATTATCCCATGGGAGAGTTCTGGCTCAACAGCCCTACCCACGACAAGCCCAACGATATGCTCGACGCCATCAGCGGAGCACACATATATAATAAGAACATCATCCAGGCGGAAGGTTTCACCGAGATTCGCGGAGTGTGGGATGAGCATCCCGCAATGCTGCGCCCCCTGCTCGACGCCAATTACTGCATGGGAATAAACGCCATCGTGTTCCACGTGATGACGCACAACCCCTTCACCGACCGCAAGCCGGGCATGACGCTCGACGGAATAGGCACTTTTTTCCAGCGCGACAACACTTGGTGGCGCGAAATGCCTGCCTTCACCGAATACATAGCACGCTCGCAGGCGCTGCTGCAGCACGGCAGTCCAGTGGTGGACCTCGCCGTGTACACGGGCGACGAGTTGCCGCGGCGCTCCATCCTGCCCGAGCGGCTGGCGGGCATCCTCGGCGGACTGTACGACAAGGGCGACCTTGAGCGCGAGAAAATCCGCGTGGCAAACGTGGGACAGCCCATGGAACAGAGTCCCGTGGGAGTGAACCACACCAAGAACATGACAAAGGCAGACACTTGGGTGAATCCTCTGCGGGGATATCATTACGACTCGTTCAACCACGACGTGCTCGACGGCTCCAGCATCAAGGACGGCAGGCTCATAACTCCCGACGGCATGAAATACGAGGCTCTGGTGGTGCCCGGCGCACGGCTTATGAACCCTGCCGCCATAAACACCGCCGGCGAAAGGATTGAGGCGCTGCGCCGGCAGGGTCTGAAGGTGATCGACAAGCCCTGGACCGCCGACGACCTGAGCGCCCTCGGCATACAGCGCGACGCACAGCTGCCGCGGGGAATAGCCTACACACACCGACATGCCGAGGATGCCGACATCTATATGCTGAGCAACCAGACCGACAACGCCATCGCCTTCATCCCGCAGTTCCGCGCCCGGCGGAGCCACGCATACATCGCCGATGCGATAGAGGGAAAGATTTACCGCGCCGCGGACCTGACCGACCCAAACGGCAACATCAGTCTCGCGCCGAAAAGCTCGCTGTTCTACGTGCTCGCCGACAGTGAGGTGACCGCCGACACGCCTACAGCAGCCGGCACCCTACAGCCGCTGGAGCACACGGCATGGACCGTGGAATTTGAGGAGACGGGCAAGACCGTAACCTCCGACACGCTCTTCGACTGGAGCCGCAGCAGCGACAACGCCGTCAAGTATTATTCGGGACACGCCACCTACACAACGACATTCAAGGCTAAGAAGAACGAGAGGATTATCCTCGACCTCGGCGACGTGCGCGACATCGCCACCGTGACCGTCAACGGCACCGACTGCGGCACTCTCTGGACCGCGCCGTTCCGCACCGACATCACCAAGGCGCTCCGCAAAGGCAAGAACGAGCTGAAAATCACCGTTGTCAACACATGGGCAAACGGTCTGCTGGGCAGCGACCTCGGCACTCCGGCATTCGATGGAATCTGGACCAACGCCAAATTCCGCCGTGCGGAAAAGACAACCATTCCCGCAGGAATGCT
>JAGAPI010000253.1 GCA_017623335.1 Prevotella sp. | reverse complement strand
TCTGTTACCTGACCCGTTGCCAGCTTCGTTTGCTGAACGGAAGCTACTGATTCGGTAGCTGCCGAAGCCTGTTGTGCAGTGATCATGCCCAAGAAGCACAATCCTACAAGCATGGCTGTTTTCTTTGCTTTGAAACTCATAACGTTTAGTTTTTTTAAATAATATAAATTTTGTTTCTCTGAATTACATCAGGCTTTACCTGTAACCGTGTTTTGAGCTTGTATTCCAAATGGAAGTTAAGCCCAACTACCTTAGCTAAAAGAATGCTCTAAGGAATCCAACTTTGTCCTTTGTTTTCATAAATGTCCGTTTTAATTAATTTAAGTGAGTTTTTAAAAATTTAGGTAAAAATCTGCGGCAAAGGTACGGTTTTTAAAGAAAACACTCTTTGTCTCATGTCTCAAATACGTTTTATTACGTAACACATGGTGAAAAAATGCGTATTTTTTGATATTTCTTCATGAAAAATCGCGTTTTTCGTGTATTTTTATAAATTTTTTCTAATTTTTTTGAGGGTGTGTCAAAATGAAAACAAGTAATCATAATGACACACCTTGGCTTACAGTCCCACAATCCATCAAAAGCAATAGGCCCAGAAAGAATCTGGATAAAGAGACCTCATGCGCGCCACATCACCTTTCTTAACCAATGTCATCACTTTCTTGAAATTCTCCTGGACGTCACGGCTGATGGAATATTCCCGCAACACTTCCGGCCTACTGACCGACACCAGCATAAGGGCTTCCTGATAGTAACGGGGAATACGCTCGCCATGGGCATACTGAGTTGTTGCTATCACCTGAAAGGCAGATAAGAACTCTTTATCGTTCTTATCTGCAAGAAGACCGCAAAGAAACATATCGGCATACTTGCGGTTGTCTGGATAACGGTTGTACATTTTCGCAGTCACCGTCAAAATGTCCGTGGTATAGAACTGCTCGCCCTTTTCCTCAAATACCGGCTTTGTATTCCTTATTGCCTCCAGCTGCGGTTTTCTCTCTTCCACCCACCTTTTCATTACAGTGGAATGACTCAATATATCCATATACTTCTTTGCCAGCGCATAGTTCTTTGTCTCCAGATTTGTTTCCGCCAAACGTCTGAGTACAGTAAAACTGGTTCCGAACTCCGATTGTATCTGCTGTTGAAACGTCTGATGAATCACTTCATTCGGCATTCCTAATGAGCGAAACAACATTGCATTGTAGTTGCGGCACATCGGCTCCTCACGGCCTTTAAACCAAAGGTCTTTTGAGTCAGTCACGCTATACAGAAACATATTGTCGGCAAGCTGTCCTTTTTCCAACAATGCAAGTACGGCATAGCGGCGCGCTATCTCGTTCATCTGCGCCACTGCGGGAGTTGCGACATCAAGAAGAGCATCCCACTGACGCGTCTCTGCAAGATATTCCATCTTCCATATATCCTGATATGCACGCCAGTTGCCGTCCTTTAAAACAAGATTATATACCACACAGAACAGCATAGCCACCGAGGCAACACCCCCAACCACAAAATTGGAAATGATACGGGGCATATTAATACGCCGACGCACTGCCAGCCTCAGGCACCATACAGAGACAGCAGCCAGCAATGACCACAGACACCATTTCAACGATACAGTGAGATTGCTGTCCCAAAAACTCTGTTCCGCAAATATTGCCACAGGAATAAGCGCTGTCCACAACAGATGCAAAGGTCTGTTAAACAGGCATCTGACCACAACAGCGGCGCAAAGGAACACAAACACTGCAAAAGCCGCCTCAATAGCCGCACCCAATGCAGGATAATAAAAAAACTGCAAAAGGAATGCTCCAATATATTTCAGGATGTCGTCAGGGAAAATAGCCGCCAGCATCATGGTATCGGACTGCGTGGTGAAATAACTATACCCCTCATACCAGATTATAGCATAATAAAAGTAAAAATACCATGCCGCCCATACACATACAAACAAGCACACGGCATATATTGCAACAGCAGCTGCCGCAGATATTCTAATTCGTTTCATCATTGTATTATATTGTCTTCGCATTTAAACAGTTCCACGGTATTATCAGGCATATCCACCCTGCCGTCCATAAACTCAGGGATATTAAAGGATTTCAGTCTCAGTGTATTCAGACGGGGATCCTTTTGCGGCAGGAGGAAAGGCTTATACGGCTTGCCGTTCTTGTCAAGATAGGCAATGAACACACGAGTGTATCTGCCGTCAAGCCGGCGGCTGGAGAACATCACCCACCTGCCATTCTCCGACCAGGAATGATAGCTCTCGGTATTCTCCTTGTCATTCCATACAGAGATGTCAACAGGCTCACCAGTACTGAGAAGCATCATCTTCAAGTCTGCCTCGTTATGCCAGATTGGGAATGTGCCGAAGGCGGCAAGTGTAAAAAGCAGATACTTCCCGTCGGGAGAGATACGCGGGAACGATGCGCTGCCACCCTGTGTCCTTGCATTATACACTGTGTCTATCCTCTCTCCCAATTTGCCGCTGTTGCCGTCAAACTCCACACGCAATATACTGTAGAACAAGTCCTTGCTCTTTTTCTTACTTGCGGCTGAGCAGAAATAAAGCCATTTGCCGTCAGGCGACCATGAAGGAAAAGTCTCCATCGTCTCCTCGGTAAGGAAACGCGGGTCGGTTATGATTTTGTCCTCTTTTGTGTCATATAACACGAGGTCAGAGCTTTTATCGAATACCTCAAGCACCTGGCGCCCCTGTCCGTAAAAATTCTGACGGGTCACATTAGACGAAAATGCAATATATCTGCCTCCCGGATGCCATGCCGGATAAGCGACACTCTTTTCCGGTTTAATCTTTTTCGTCCTGCCGTTCTCTAAGAATATTGTTCCGCCATTCGCCCCACGTGCATGAAACATCATACGCTTTGAGGAACGGTTCTGAAAATGATGACAGTTCACACAGGCACTTTTGGTAGTTTTATTGGTAACCATCTCAACCTCCTCAAATGAGGCAAGCTCACGCTGATAGATGCCAATCTGTCTCCATGCCTCATATCCCGGCTCAATAAGCCGATAGGCTATCCATGGGTCAATACTGTCTTTTGTCACATTTATAGTGAATGGCTTGTATGTGACGCCATCGGAATTGGAGTCATTCCACACCGACACCTCTACATCGATTTTTCTTCCAGCCGCCTTTGCGGTCATGTCTTTCCATTCGTCTGTGGGAATGTCCACCACACCCTCGCTGCCGCATACCGTAGCCTGTTCATTACCGTCGATACTGAACACCGCCTGTATATGCTCCGCCTCTTCCACCATGAAGTTAAGCGGTGCGATATTCACAGGTATTGTCACGTCCTTGTAGTCGGGGAATATCGTTGGTTGCACGTCTGCTGTTGCCGCAGCTTGTCTCATTCTTGTACAGCCCGACAGCAATGCGCACACTGTCACCGACAGCACCGTAAAAACTGTTATTTTATATCTCATGGTCGTGTTTTTATAAAAGATGGTGTGTCAAAAGTATCTGGCACACCATCTTATATTTTTTATGATATACAAAACACTAATTTATTTCTTTAGCATTTTCTTTCCATTTACAATATATACACCGGCAGGGAGAGTTGAGAAATCAGTTCCGTCAGCAAAGCGACGTCCAGTCAGGTCGTAGATTCCCTTCTTGACAGTAGCAGGAGCCGCCTCCACATTCTCAATACCCGTCTTTACGCCGCCAAAGCCACGGACAAATCCAGCGTATGCATGCTTGCGGTAATAGTTTATATCCCAGATACCTACAGGCTCGTTGGCACGCCATCCGCTACCGGCAGGAGAATCTGTAGGACACCAGTGGCAGATACCCCACTGCTGCTCAGCAGGAATGATGGTGAGATACTGCTTGACAATCCATTCATAGTAATCAGCCATACGCTTATGCATGGACTCTGTCATGTTGGCCGTGTTGACAGTTTTTCCACTTGCATCAACCATACCCATATCAAACTCTGACACGCGGCACAGCTTGCCGCTCTGAGCCATAAGCTTGAACATCTGGGTGATGTGCTTTTTGCGGTTGTTAAGGTCGTTGTCGCTCATACTGCATGAGATGTGCATCTGCGTGCCGATACCGTCAATCTTGGTAACGCCGTCAGCCTCCCATTTCTTAATCCAGTTGATAAGCGACTTCAGCTTCTTGTTGTCATCCCAGAAACTCTCAAGGTTATAGTCGTTGATGAAGAGCTTCACATCTTCAGGACCGTACTTGCGGGCAAGGCGCACAGCCGTGCGGACATATTCGAGGTCGCCCATATAGTCCTGCCAATAGAAAGCGTCACCACCCACGTCCCATGTGCCATTGGGGTTATAGCCTTCAGAATGCTGGAGAGTATAGTTGCCTGAGCCGTCGTTTCCTCCGCCTGAGATTGCCTCGTTCACCACATCCCATGCCTTCACCTTGCCGCCACAGGCATTCATCATGCCCTTTATCCACTTATCCATGGCGTCGGTCAGCACTTCGAGACGCTCCTCCTGTGTGAGAGGAATACTACTTGGAACATACACGTATGACAAGTTCTCGCAGATAGCCGGCGTTTCCACGCTGCCGCGGTTTGTCTTTACCTTGAATGATGACACATCGGTGCCCTCAAGGTCACCGTTCTTGATTTTCTCCGTGCCATTAATCTTCAGGCTGACATTGTCGAAATAATAGTTGTTGGCGTCAGCCAGCTCATTCAGATTGAAGGCTATGCTCTTTCCTGCCTTGCTTAGCGTACCCGACAGCTTTATCGTCTTCCACTCTGTGGTGAATGGTATGTTGCCTAATGCCTCATAGTGTACATAG
>JAGAPI010000252.1 GCA_017623335.1 Prevotella sp. | reverse complement strand
GTGACGCAGCAGATCGTGGGCGATGTGAAGCTGCTTGACGACCAGCCGTTTATTGCTTGTGTTCTCGGTGCCGCGCTCTGCGGCGCAGGTGTCGGGCTGGCGTTCTGTGCCAACGGCAGTACTGGCGGTACGGATATAGTTGCGGCAATAATCAACAAATATCGCGACATCACTCTCGGCCGTGTCATCCTGCTGTGCGACCTCATCATTATCTCGTGCAGCTATTTTGTGCTGAAGGACTGGGAAAAGGTGGTCTATGGATACGCCACGCTGTTCATCTGCAGCTTTACGCTCGACCAGGTTGTAAACTCTGCGCGCCGCTCGGTGCAGTTCTTTATTATAAGTGACAAATACAAGCAGATAGGTGAGGCTATCAACAACAATCCACACCGCGGAGTGACCGTAATCAATGCCAATGGCTTTTATACGGGAAAAGACGTGAATATGCTCTTTGTGCTTGCCAAACGCAGTGAGAGCAACGTAATTTTCGGCATAATAAAGGCAATCGACCCTAATGCCTTCGTGTCGCAAAGCCAGGTAATCGGTGTTTACGGTGAGGGCTTCGACAAGATTAAGGCAAAAGAGCGGAGTGTGGAAAAGAAAGAACCAGAATAAATAATTACTAACTAAATAACTTGTTGTCAATATGAAACTAAAACAGACTATTGCATTATTATTAATGATGTGTGTGGCTACAGCCAATGCACAGAAGTATGAATTAATGTCGCCGGACGGCAATCTTAAAATCTCAGCCAGCTGCGACAATGCCCTGAAACTGAGCGTAAGCCACAAGGACATGGCTGTGCTGCAACCTTCGACCGTAGACATAAACGGAGTGCCTGTAAAGGTTAAGGGCGTAAAATATACAAACGGACGGAATGCCGTGGTGAAATCATCGTTTGCCACTCCTTTCTACAAGAAGGCAAGGGTGGAGGATGTCTACCGTGAGATGACGCTCAGCTGCCGTGGCGACTTTGACGTGGTGATGAGGGCTTACGACGACGGAGCAGCATACCGCTTTATATATAAAGGTAAGAAACCGTTTACGGTGAAGAGCGAGACTGCCGACTTCAACTTCGCCGCCGACAACAAGGTGTTTGTGCCATACGTTAACGACAACCGTGGCGGTGAGCGCTATTGTTACTCTTTTGAGTCTTATTACGACGAGTCGAAAATGTCGGAGATGTTTGCCGACTCTATCGCAATCACTCCGCTAATGATGTGTCTTGAGGGAGGAAAGAAGGCTGTGCTGATGGAAGCCGGAGTGGAGAACTATCCGGGAATGTTCCTCAAAAAGAATCCTGCGACTGCCCATGGACTGACGGCTGAGTTTGCTCCCGTGCCCAAGACTGAGGTGATAGGCGGACATGCACGCCTGAACCTTGTGCCTGCAGAGCGTCATGACTATATTGCCACTCTGTCCGCAGGGCAGGCTTTGCCATGGCGTGTGGTGCTTGTTGCCGATAACGACGCACAACTGCTAAACAACGACATGGCGCAGCGTCTTGCCCCTGCCTGCCGCATTGCCGATGTGTCGTGGATTCGTCCCGGTAAGGTGGCGTGGGACTGGTGGAACACCTGCAACCTCATCGGCGTTGACTTCAAGGCAGGCATGAACACCGCCACCTACTGCCATTACATCGACTTTGCCGCAACAAACAATCTTGAATATATCATCATCGACGAGGGATGGAGCGGCAAGGAGTCGCTCATGGAAGACCTCAACCCCGAGATCGACCTGAAGAAAATCATTGACTATGGCAAACGCCGCGGCATTGGTGTCATCGTGTGGGCTTCGTGGCGCAATGCGAAGAACGACACGGAAAACGTGTTTGCCCATTATGCTGGCATGGGAGTGAAGGGATTCAAGATTGACTTCTTCGACCGTGACGACCAGCCGCTGATAAGGTCAGCCTACGAGATTGCCGCCATCGCCGCTAAGAATCATCTGCTTGTCGACTATCACGGACTGAAGCCGTGCGGCATACAGCGCGCCTATCCAAACATCGTGAACTTTGAGGGAGTGAAGGGCTTGGAGAACAACAAGTGGGAGCCGATTGTCAACGGCAAGCCGCTCCACGACATGCCGCGCTATGATGTCACCGCGCCTTATCTGCGCCAGCTTGCGGGACCGATGGACTACACTCCCGGCGGTCTGCACAACGCCATGCCCGATGTCTACCGTGCCATCAACGACCATCCAATGACTCAGGGCACCCGTGCCCATCAGGTGGCTATGTACATAATGTACGAGGCTCCGCTGCAGATGCTTGCCGACAGCCCTTCAAGATATATGAAGGAGCAGGAGACCACCGACTTCATCGCACAGATACCTACGGTGTTTGACGAGACTGTTGCCGTTGCCGGTGAGACGGGAGAG
>JAGAPI010000251.1 GCA_017623335.1 Prevotella sp. | reverse complement strand
GACCGCAAAAGTACACAATATTTTTCTATTTACAAGGGTTTTCCCATATTTTTTCGCTTATACCCTCGTTAAAATTAATCTTTTTTGCTAAAACAAACAGATAATCGCTCAGTCTGTTAACATATTGCAGTACTTCGGGGCTTATCTGCGCCACTTCGCCGAGAGCCACTATGCACCGCTCGGCGCGCCGGCACACAGTGCGGCACACATGGCACTGCGCGGCAGCCTGGCAGCCGCCTGGCAGTATGAACCCCTGCCTCCCGGGCAGCAGCGCTTGTATCTCGTCCACCTGCCGCTCCAGCGTCTCCGTGGCTCCGTCAGGAATATGCGCCGAGGGGTAGAGCGGGGTGGTGCTCTGGTCGGTGGCGAGGTTGGTGCACACGTTGAACAGGCAGCTCTGCACATTCGTTATCATCTCGCGGTCATCGTCGTTTTTAATCATTGCGGCGAGCAGCCCTAGGTGGCTGTTCAGCTCGTCCACTGTGCCGTATGCCTCCAGCCTGCGGCTTGCCTTGCTCACTCTTTCGCCGCCCACGAGGTCGGTCATGCCCTTGTCGCCGTGGCGTGTGTACACTTTTGTTATCTTCATATTCTTTTAATAGTTTATTTTATATGTTGTCTTGCTTCTTTTCGTATCAGCAATAACTATGCCAATGTCGTAGAGGTCAAACACCAGTGTGCTGCGTTCGTCGTTGGCTATTTTTTCCCATTGCCGGTGTGCGCTGTCGCTGCAGTTTATGCCGTCGGCAATCAGGCATGTGCCGTCGTGTGCCATATATTCCATTATTGCGGCGGTGTCGTTGTCGTCAGTCTCTCCGCATCTAATCATTGCCAGAACCTTCTTGCCGTTAGCAGCTTCTTTCAGTTGTCTGCAGCCGTTGCATATCATGCTTTTGCGGCATCCTCTTGCGGCGTATGCCGTCCACCATTCCGGCAGTCCTATGCTTATAGTTGCCGCTGGCTGAATGTGGTTTGCCACCCTGAATGCCAGTTCCGCTTTGTGGCGGTCTCGGGCGGTGAGTCCGGGCAGCTCGTTGCGCAGGTCGTTGTACGCGTAATATTGCCACCGCTCGTTCACCACGCCGCACACGAACCGGTAGTCAGTGGGCGACTGTATTCCAAATCCCCTGCCGCTGCCCGCGCGCCGTAGCCGTGTTATGAACCGTTTGAGTGCTGACATAATTGATATTGCCGGTTTGTCTTGGTTTTCAAAAGACTCCACGATGTTTTTATAATTATGTCGGCCCTGCCTGATTTCAGGCACGGCCGACATTGTGCATTGTATTGCGAATCTTGATTAGAAATCGCTTTCTTCGTCATCCCATATAGAGGATTTTCTTCTCCTGTATGATGGGGCATTGTTGACATTTCCTTCAGAGCCAGAGATTGGACCAGGACTTGAGTTTAGCATACATTCTGAATCAATCTCTATCACTGTCATTTGTGGTTTAATATATGTCTGTTTCATAGCTTTTTGTTATTTTAAAATATATTTTGCCGTTTTTAATGTATATACCCTTTGTGGGGGTACTGATTTTTTCGCCTCTGAGGTTATATATGCTCTCACCATTTCCAGCGCTTGCGTCAAACTCATTTATGCCTGTAGTGCCATTATCCCCGTTATGTATGGCTTTAAGGGTTGGTGCACCGTTGGCACCGTTTACTTTAATCATAGCGCGGAATGGTAAGGCTTTAGCAGTTTCAGTGGCTATGCCGAATCCTGTACCGTCGGATTTCAGTATATAGTATCCCTTAATGTTTGGAGCATCAATACCTGTAAGTGTTCCAATAAACTCCATGCCGTCGGTTGTTCCCTGTTCTTTGGCTATTGTCACATTGCTATTACTAAATGTGTTTTCTCCATTTTTGTTATATATATACGGTGTGTATGCTTCCATACTTGTCACCTTTTCGAATGTCACAGTCTTGTTTTGTGTATCTGCCGATACAAATTTTTCAACGGTTATTCCCTCTGGAATATTGCTTATGGCAAATGGCAGATACACAGAGCACCAACCGTTAGCATCTGCCCTTTTGTGGGTGGCTTGAACTGCGGTGAAGGTGTGCAGTGTTTCAAAAGGCATGGCATCGATGAGCTGCAGGTTCTCACAAGTGTATGTGTCACCTTTCTTCACTATTACATTCTCTGTGTTTCCTATCTGTACACCATCATTTATATACAATAGAGTGTTGGGGTTGCCTGTTACTATATCTTTGGTTGTTTTTACCGATGTTGATCCAGTAAGGTCGATGCTTGTTATTTGGGTGTTTTCTTTAAGCATTGTGTTTATACGGTCAACATCAGTGTCAGTTACAGAGTAGGTTATTGCCATTGTCTGTGTATTCTCAGGTATGCCTGCCAGATAGCAGATTTCTTTGTTGGTAAGCGGATAATAGCTGTTTTTGCCCTGAATCGTATGATTGTTTGTCTTAGTTAACCCGGCAATGGTCACTGCTTCTGAGGCACTCTGAAGCATTAGTCCTACGGGGCTGCCCACGTTGCCTTCAACGGTAAACGTGAATGGAGTTGTTGTATTGGCAGGAATCTTTAGAGTTTTTATATCAAATTCCCAGCTATATGTCTCCACAATATAGAACTGTCCTTCGTAGTATCCGCCGTCATTCTTTATTTCGAATGTAAATTCTGCCTTTGTGTCGTTTACCTTATCCATTTCCACTTTGTTGTCTTGGAAATCTGCATAAACCTTTTCACCCGAGGCATTGCTGCATTTTATTGATACAAACGAAAGTACTGGTGCTGAGGATGCCTGGAATGTGATGCTGCTCTTGCCTATTTCCTTACCGCTTGCATCGAGAATCCAGAAATTGTATGTTCCTGCTGCCTGTGGAGTGTATGCAAAGTTGAATGTGGTGCTTCCGTTGGCTGGAGCGGTAATGCCTGTAGCGTATGTATCATTAGTAGGCATTGTATCTCCTGTTCCCACTCTGACGCCCACTTTGTCGTAATATTCCTTGTCGCCGGAATTGGTCACTGTGATGTTTATTGTATTGTTCATTCCGGCGTAGCCTCCGCTCTCGGTGTCAAGCTCAGCAGTGGCGGTGAGTGATGTCGATGGAGTTATGATACTTGCTTTGCCGTCCTTTACTTGAAGGTGTACAGGAGCAAATGTTGATGAATATTGCGGACAGAGTGCCCATGTGTTTTTGTCTGTACTCTCAATTAGAACCAATGTGTAATTTCCAGTTGTGCAGGGAAATGATATGTCGCAATTGCCACTTCCACTATACCCACTATAACCGTTCCCGGTGGCTGTTGCTGCCTTGATTGTTATTGTGGCAGGAGTGGCAACATTATGTATGTTACCATTGTCATCCATATATCCCACACTTACATATCGTGTGTATTCTGTCGTGTTGAAGTTAATTACGGTTATCTCTGTCTTTGCTGTTATATTGCCATTCTGTACATTCAAATCGCTTACAATTAAGTTTCTTGCTGTAAACACGGCGTTAGCAACATTGTCTACCACACCGTTGTCGGGCGTTATGCCTATAATCATTCCGTTGCCCATGCTGTAGCCGTCGTCCGATGAACTGGCTCCTGTGCCGCTTGTGCTATGTGGATTAAGTATTGTGATGTCAAAATAACCGTCGCAATAGCCACCCCAGCCCCAGTTTACATAATACAGCCCGTCGTCGTAGCCGTGAATTACGAAAGCATGGCCTCCGCCTGTCGATTGTCCGTCATAATACACTGGACGCTGGGCTGCAATCTCGTCATACAGCATCTTGTCCCACTGTGAGATATTATAGCTGCTTCTCTGGACTTGCCTCACAAGTTCCTTGTCCATGCCGAAATATTTTGTAAATACTTCGGCTGTTGCGCTTGCGCCCGATGCTTTAGGTCCATAGTTCATTTTCACTGCACAGCCAACATGCAGCATCAGCTTTGCCACTGCATCGTTCTGCGTTTGAGTCTCGTTGCCGTTATATACGTTCAGCATGTTCTGCCAGTCGTATGTCCCATCTGCCGTGGAAATCTCCGGCATGTTTATTTCATTTCTGTATTCGCCGTATATTACAGTTTGTGCTGCATACGCAGGAATATTGCTCGTGAGTTTTTTCGGACATTGGTGGTGGTGCAATATCTGTGCAATAGCTGTTGCAACGCATCCTGTGACAGCCCTATCACCTTGTGTCGCACTATATTTGATTATCGGGCACATGTTGTTATATGGTGCACCTTGGTTCCATTTCTCAGCCATCAGCGGAGCCACGGCGGCATGCTTTGCCATTGCCTTCCATTGCCTTATTTCTTCAATCTGCGCGTCTGTGGCATTGTCGGCAAAGTCCTGATATGCCTGCATGAAGCTGACAAGATTCTCGGGCAGGCGGTCGGCGTCATAGTTGCCGCTTTCGGTGTAGCCTACGATTTCCGGCAGGCGGTCGTCACCTGACACAATGGTGTAGCCGAGGTCGCGCCCGGCAGAGAACACATAATAATAGACTTCATCTTTGTTCTGCTTTTCCTTGGCAAGAACTAACTGTGGGCTGACAGCCGTGAACGTTCCGCCGTGTGCCTGCGACTTGTTTGCACCGTGTTTTTTCATCTGTGCGACGGCAGCCTTGCGTGCCTGCTCCACAGAGCGTGGTGCGGCAAACATGATGCCTGTGACAGTGAACATTAAAATTAACAACGCAATAATGCGTTTGGGAGAGGAGTTTTTATTTTTCATAATCGTGTCGTTTGGTATGATAATTATGTTTTTATAATATTTATTGTCCTTACTGCTTTTATGTGTTTTTGTTATAAATATTTCGCAAAATTACATAATTTATTTTACAATACCAAGAAAACTTCTTTTCTGTTGCGTAATTTTAAGATTTTTTACAACTCTCGCCAGGTCTGCCAGGTTCGCCAGGCATTTTTCAAACTCTCACGTACGCG
>JAGAPI010000250.1 GCA_017623335.1 Prevotella sp. | reverse complement strand
CTCACAAACACAGTCTCCAGTCCCAGTGACCTCAGCCCGTAGTCAATGGCTTTCGATGCTCCGCCGGTGCCGAGTATCAGCGCTTTTTTGTGATAGCGCTCAAGCATAGGCTCTATGCTCAGTGTGAATCCAATCACATCGCTGTTATATCCGGTGAGTGTCACCTCATCGTTTTTGTTGGTTATCTTCACTACATTCACCGCACCTATAGCTCTTGCCTCCGGGCTGATTTTGTCCAAATATGCTATCACCTTTTCCTTATAGGGGATAGTGACATTCAGCCCACGCAACTCTGGATTTCTGGCGATAATCTCCGGCAAAAGGTCGATGGAGTCTATTTCAAAGTTCTCATACATAGCGTCCAGATGTTCATCCTCAAACTTCTGGTTGAAGTAACTCACCGAGAACGAATGTCCCAGCGGATAGCCTATCAGTCCGTATTTGTCCATAATTTGTATCTATTGAATCGTTTTTTTCACCTGATATGTTTACACTATTTTACAGCATAGTACATTGTGCAGATGCCGAATGTGAGCCTTTTGAAGCTTGTCTGGCTGAATCCCGCCTTTTTCAGAATGCCCATCATTTCCTCACCTTGCGGAAAAGCCTCGATGGTTTTGGTGAGATATGAATATGCACTGGTGTCGTGCGAAATCATCCTGCCGTAGACAGGCAGTACAGTGTGGCTGTAAATGCTGAAGAGCTGCCTCATGGGAAAGCTCACAGGAGTTGTAAGTTCCACTATGCTCAGCTGTCCTCCTTTGCGCAGCACCCTGCACATTTCACGCAGTCCTTTGTCAAGGTCGGGGAAGTTGCGTATGCCGAAAGCTGCCGTCACAGCATCGAAACTGCCGTCGGGATAATCCAGGTTCATGCAGTCCTGTTTTTCAAAGGTCACCGTGTCCTGCAGATTCATTTGCAACACCTTTCTGCGGCCTATCTCCATCATTCCTTCGCTGATGTCTGCTCCTACAATTCGTTGCGGCTTCAGCATTTTTGCAGCCATAATGGCAAAATCACCTGTACCCGTAGCTATGTCGAGCAGCTGCTGCGGATGTTCCGCAGCCAGCTGCCTGATAGCCTTTCTTCTCCAGCCCCGGTCAATGTTCCACGACAGACGGTGGTTCAGTTTGTCATAGCTTGGCGCTATGTTGTCAAACATCTGTTCCACCTGTGTGCCTTTGTCGCTCTTGTCATTATATGGGCGAATTTTTTCCTGTCTGTACATTTATTTATTTTATTGACCGTTGGGAGTTGGTGTTATTTTTTGAGACTTGCTAGATACTCGCTCACGTTCTTCTCTATGCGGGCGGCGATGTCGCCGGTCACTTCAGCCTTGTTGAACTTTTCGCCCACGATGTGCTCGTAAAGCTCAATGTAGCGGTCGCTCACGCTCTCGGCATACTCGTCGGTGATTTCGGGCATGGTCTGTCCAGGCTCGTTCATGAAGTTATGCTCAATGAGCCACTGGCGCACAAACTCCTTTGAGAGCTGTTTCTGCGGCTCGCCCTTTGCAAACTTCTCCTCGTAGCCGTCAGCATAGAAGTAGCGGCTTGAGTCAGGTGTGTGAATCTCGTCAATGAGGTACACCTTTCCGTCGCGCTTTCCAAACTCGTACTTGGTGTCAACGAGAATCAGACCCTGCTTTGCGGCGATTTCCTGACCGCGGGCAAACAGCTTGCGGGTGTAGTCCTCCATAATCTCGTAGTCCTCCTTGCTCACAAGTCCCTGGGCAATAATCTCCTCTTTTGAGATGTTGAGGTCATGACCTTCGTCGGCTTTTGTCGTAGGAGTGATGATTGGCTCTGGGAAGCGCTCGTTCTCACGCATTCCCTCAGGCAGTTTTACTCCGCATATCTCGCGGCAGCCTTTCTGATAGTCACGCCATGCTGAGCCGGTGAGAATGCCGCGGATAATCATCTCCACACGGAATCCCTCGCACTTCAGACCCACAGTCACCATCGGGTCGGGAGTAGCCAGCTTCCAGTTGGGGCAGATGTCGGTGGTTGCGTCAAGAAACTTTGCCGCAATCTGGTTGAGCACCTGACCTTTGAATGGTATTCCCTTCGGCAGTATCACGTCGAAAGCCGAGATTCTGTCGGTTGCCACCATGACCATAAGGTCGTTGTTGATATCATACACGTCGCGTACCTTTCCGTGGTAAACGCTTGCTTGTCCTTCAAATTTGAAGTCGGTCTTTGTTAATGCGTTCATATCTGTTGTTATTTCAGTATTGTTCTTTTTTCTCTGCCTTTTCTCTCGCTGCGTCATATTGCTCGAAGGCGTTTACTATCTTTGTCACCAGCTTGTGGCGCACAATATCCTTTTTTGTGAGGTTCACAATGCCTATTCCCTCCACATTGTCGAGAATCTCAAGCACCTCGTTCAATCCGCTTTTCTGCTGTCGCGGCAAGTCTATCTGCGTTCTGTCGCCGGTGATAATCATCTTTGTATTCCATCCCATTCGTGTGAGGAACATTCTGATTTGCGCCGGCGTGGTGTTCTGCGCCTCGTCGAGTATCACTACGGCGTCGTTGAGCGTGCGGCCTCGCATGAAGGCGAGCGGAGCTATCTGTATGATGTTCTTTTCCATCATCTCCTGCAGCCTGGCTGCCGGTATCATGTCCTCAAGCGCATCGTAAAGCGGCTGCAGGTAAGGGTCAATTTTATCCTTCATGTCGCCCGGCAGGAATCCGAGTTTCTCGCCTGCTTCCACGGCAGGACGGCTCAGCACAATCTTCTTTATCACCTTGTCCTTGAGCGCCTTCACAGCCAGTGCAATGCTCAAATAGGTTTTCCCCGTGCCTGCTGGTCCCACGGCAAACACCATGTCGTTCTTGGCGTATGCGTCAATGAGCTGCTGCTGGTTGTCGGTGCGTGCCTTTATAGGCCGGCCCATCACGCTGTATATCAGCACCCCGCTTGGCACTTCCTCAGCTATGTGCCCGCCTTTCACCACATCGAGAATGTCCTCGCTGGTGAGGCTGTTGAATTTCAGCACGTGCTTGCGCAGTGTCTCGGTGTTCTCTTCAAAGGCACACATCTGCTCCTCATCGCCAAGCACCCTTATCACGTTGTCGCGCGCCACAATGCGCAGTTTGGGATAGAGCGACCTCAGCATTTGCAGATTGCTGTTGGCTGTGCCGTAGAACATTACGGGGTCGATATCCTCAAGTACTATATGCTTCTCTATCAATGTTGTCTCTTGTTTTTATTCAGTTTCTGTTTTACATGCTTGCTTGTATTCCGCATCTATGTCAGCCCTGTCCACGGTGATTGTCTGTCCAGGCTGCAGATTGCCGTTGACAATCAGCTCGCTGAGATAGTCTTCGATATACGACTGTATGGCACGCTTCAGAGGGCGTGCTCCAAACTGCACGTCGTAACCTTTTTCAGCCACAAATGTCTTGGCTTCATCGGTGACATCCAGCTTGTAGCCTATCTGCTCCACACGTTTTATGAGTCCGCGCAGCTCGATGTCCACAATCTTCTTTATTGCCTCAAGGTCGAGCTGGTCGAAGGTGATTATCTCGTCAAGACGGTTTAAAAACTCAGGTGCAAACTGCTTGCTCAGCGCCTTCTGTATTATGCCACGCGCATATTCCTTGTCTTTCTCATTGGCGACGATGCCCATGCGTGCGGCGTTGAATCCCACACCGTTCGAGAAATCCTTGAGTTGGCGTGTTCCGGCATTGCTTGTCATGATGATCACGGTGTTGCGGAAATCAACCAAGCGTCCGTTGCCGTCAGTCAACCGTCCCTCGTCAAGCACCTGCAGCAACATGTTGAACACGTTGCCGTGGGCTTTCTCTATCTCGTCGAGCAGCACGATGGAGTAGGGCTTGCGCCTTACTTTCTCTGTGAGCTGTCCACCCTGTTCGTAGCCTACGTATCCCGGAGGCGCTCCCGTGAGCCTTGAGGTGGTGAAACTCTCGGTGTACTCACTCATATCGATACGGATGAGGTTGTCTGCCGAGCCGAACATCTGTTCTGCCAGTTTCTTTGCAAGATAGGTTTTCCCGACACCTGTTGGACCGAGAAACATGAACACGCCTATGGGATGCCCCGGGTCGCGCAGACCAATGCGGTTGCGCAGTATCGCCTTGCTTATTTTGTCTATCGCCTTGTCTTGTGCCACCACACTCTTTTTCAGAGATTCAGCCATGCCCCTGAGCTTTGCACTCTCGTCCTCGGCTATCCGTTGCACAGGTATGCCGCTCATCTGTGACACCACGTTGGCAACGTCGTCGTCGGATACAGGCAGACGTTTCAGCGAGCCCCCGTTCCATTCGTCCTTCATTGCCTGGAGCTCTTTCTCCAGTTTTGTCTGACGGTCGCGGTAGCTTGCAGCCAGCTCAAAGTTCTGGTTGCTCACCGCCGAGTTCTTTTTCCCAATCACTGTTTTAAGT
>JAGAPI010000249.1 GCA_017623335.1 Prevotella sp. | reverse complement strand
TGACGTTTGAAAAGACCACCTTTGAGCGTCTGCCGCTAAAGTTTGAGGCAGGCACTCCCGATTATATTGCCACCCACGGACTTGCCACTGCAATCAACTATATACAGTCATTAGGGATTGACAATATCTCTACCCATGAACGCAGCCTCACCGACTACTGCATGGAGCAGATGCGAGGCATCGACGGCATGCGCCTGATAGGCACGGCAAAGAACAAGGATGCCGTGGTGAGCTTCCTTGTTGGCGACATCCATCACCTTGACATGGGCACATTGCTCGACCGTCTCGGCATAGCTGTGCGCACGGGGCACCACTGCGCCCAGCCGCTTATGGATCGATTAGGCATACAAGGCACAGTAAGGGCATCGTTTGCACTCTACAACACCAAGGAAGAAGTTGACGCACTCGTAGCTGGCATCAGCCGAGTGGCGAAGATGTTTTAGGAATTCTTCATTTAATCACCACTTTTCTGTTTCCGTTGATATATATCCCGGTCTTTGCGGGTTTATCAATCATGTTTCCGTTGAGGGTAAACCATTTGTCTGCGGCAGTTTTGGGGTTGGTTATGGCGCTGATGCCTGCAGCGCCATCAAGAAAATTTTTCATCTCATACAAGGCTGGCATTGCTTTTCCTGTGTTGCTGTTGAACAGAGGGGCATACCACCAGCCTTCCATTTGGGTTGTTTCCCACGGATATGCGTTATATTCCATCCACCACCAGAACAGCCCGTTCACGTTCTTGTGGCTGTTGAGCATTGTTATCAGGTCTTTTGTGAATTTCTCCTGTCCTGCTTCCGTATATGGATATGTACCGCTGGTGTCATAGTCTTTTTCATTGGGAATCCACGAATAGCTGTACCCCACTTCCACAATCATTATTTTCTTGTCGGGATAATCCTTTTCCAAAGAATTAATGGCACTGTTGAGCGTTGCGATGCTATTATGCCAAATAGGATAATAGCTCAGCCCTATGATGTCATAGTCCACATTGGCACTCTTCATCTTGTCATAGAAATATTTCTGCTCATTGGGCTTGGCGGTTCTCTCTGTATGCAGTATTATCTTAGCCTCGGGACACACCTCACGGCATGCTTTTCCTGCATTCTTAAGCAGGTTGATGAAACGGTCCCAGTTAGCATTATTGTTGGGGTAGCATTTCTTAAATGAGCTGGCATTGGCAGATCCCCACAGCATACCATAACTTATTTCATTGCCGGTCTGTATGAAGTCGGGCTTTGCGCCAGCCTCCGTCATCTGCTGCAACACGTCCTTTGTGTAGTCGTAGACTTTCTGCACAAGCTGTTCGTCGTTGAGATTCTCCCATGCCTTCGGGGTCCACTGCTTTGCGGGGTCAGCCCACGTGTCGCTATAATGAAAATCAAGCATCAGACTCATTCCCGCATCCTTGATACGTTTACCGAGAGCCTTCACATAGTCGAGGGTCTGACAGCAGTTAGGGTCGTTGTTTGGAAAATCAGACGGATTTACAAACAGCCTGACACGCATGGCGTTCATCTTCTCCTGCTTGAAGAAGTCGAGCAGCGACGTGATTGGTTTTCCATCCTTGTCAAGGTAGGTTGAATTTGACTTCTCGTTGGTAGGCAGCAGCGAAATGTCGCCGCCAAGATACTTCTGCGCCTGCGATTCTGCTGCGAAAGTGCATAATGCGGCAATAACCAGTGATTTTAACAGATTCATTTTTTAGTTATTAGTTTGTATTTTTTAGTTTTTATTTATGTATTTGCGCCATTTGTCGATTAGGGCTGCGAAATCCTCGGGCCACTCACTGTCGAAATCCATCTGCTCCTTAGTTATAGGATGTACAAACCCGAGAGTCTTGGCATGCAGTGCCTGACGCGGACACAGTTTAAAACAGTTCTGAACAAACTGACGGTAGGACCCTGTACGCTCGCCGCGCAGAATCTCCATGCCGCCATAGCGCTCGTCACAAAACAGCGGATGACCGATGTGCTTCATGTGGGCACGTATCTGGTGGGTGCGTCCCGTCTCAAGTATGCACTCCACAAGGGTGACATATCCATAGCGCTCCAGCACACGGTAGTGAGTCACTGCCGGCTTGCCATCGGCACTGCCTGCAGGCAGCACTGTCATGCGCAGACGATCTTTAGGGTCGCGTGCTATGTTGCCCTCTATCGTTCCCGTGTCCTCCGTAAAGTTTCCCCATACCAGAGCGTTGTATGAGCGGTGAGTGGTCTTGTTGAAAAACTGTGCTCCCAGCTCCTTTTTTGCCTCAGGAGTCTTTGCCACCACAAGCAGTCCGCTTGTGTCTTTGTCTATTCGGTGCACCAGTCCCACCTCCGGGTCGTTGGGATCGTAGCTTTCAAGGTCACGCAGATAATAGGCAATGGCGTTCACTAACGTTCCCGTGAAGTTGCCGCATCCCGGATGCACCACCATGCCCGCCTCCTTATTGATTACCATCAGTTCCTTGTCCTCATAGACAATACTCAGCGGAATGTCCTCAGCCACTATCGAAGTGTCGTGATGCGGACGGTCGAGCATCAGCGTTATCACATCGCCTGGACGCACCTTATAATTGCTCTTCACCGGCTTGCCGTTGGCATGAATGAATCCTGCATCTGCGGCAGTCTGTATGCGGTTGCGGCTTGAATGGGGCATTTTCTCCGCCATCCACTTGTCGATGCGCACAGCCACCTGTCCGGCATCTGCCACAAACCTGTAGTGCTCGTAAAGCTCTATTTCGTCATTGTCGTATTCCATATAATAATATAATAAGGTGTAAATCCGCCTGATTATTCCGGTCCCGTCACCACTTCAAAGTCGTCAGCACCACCGCCGGTGTTATCACCGTCATTATATTCGCCGACAGTCTCGTCCTCTGTTGGAT
>JAGAPI010000248.1 GCA_017623335.1 Prevotella sp. | reverse complement strand
TGCATATTATAAATAAGTGAACAAAATTAAACGATATAATGTATCTTAAGATAGAAGCTCATGTATCTTAAGATAAAAGCTCATGTATCTTAAGATAAAGCCCCATGTATCTTAAGATAAAACGAGTGAGGTAATTTAAGAAAAAGAAAAATGGGGTGCAGAGCGTAATCGCTATTACGGTCTGCATCCCCACATTACAAAACTACAACTATATAAATCAAAAAAACTACTAACTATAAACCTTTATTTTTTATGCTATAAGAGCAAGCTCACTGTGCCGTGGCTGTGGCGGCAACTACTGTCAGCATTGCCCCACAAACCATTTTTACGGCAACTGTCATATTCATATTGTTTTAATAGTATCTTCCCGATTCCTGAAAGCTCCACCAGTCGAAGTTGAACAGTTTGGCACCCTTATTGCCCCGGAACAGGAAATAGATGTCATGTACACCCACCACCTCGCTGTCGAGCTTGGCGGTAAACTGATGCCACTCTTCCCAGCCTCCGGTGTTGTCAACCTTCAGTTTGCAAAGCAGTTTTCCGTCGGGGGCATCGGCATGCACCTCAATCCATCCTCCCTGGAGCGCACTTGCAGCACACACAGTGAATGTCTTTGGAGAATAAGAGCCAAAGTCACATTGGCGCACTACAATGGAATCACCGTTGTGAATATCACTCACATACACTCCGGTCTTATTGTTCACCTCAGTCTTCACTCCACGTGAGAAAGCCATCGTCTCAGCCTCAACGCGCTTCAGCGGGTTGAGCGTGCCTACAGGCTCTACACCTTTGTCAGTAGGTATTATCGTGGGGAATGTGCCGTCGGCATTATACTTAAACTCCTCCACAGCCACGCTGCGCCCGAAGCCTCCGCCTCCCGGCAGCTTGCCTGTATGATAGAAGAAATAGGAATGCCCCTTGAAGTCTGCCACTCCGCAATGATTGGTAAAGCTGCCTGTATCGCACAGCGGCATAATCTCGCCCATATATTTCCACCCCTTCACAGGATTGTCGCTCATGCTGTATGCAATATGCTCCGGCACTCCACCTGCGGCATAGAGCATGTAGTATTTCTTGCCACGCTTCATCGCCCACGGACCTTCGGTATACATATCTTTATATTTATGACCTTTTACGCGCTCTTTCGGGTCTGGAGCCCCAAAACCCTTCTCGGTCATCTCAATAGTTCCAACTTCTCCGTCGATGCTCGTCATGTCGGCATTGAGCTTGCAGTAGTACAAACGTGGATTGCCCCAATATAGATATGCCTGCCCGTCGTCATCGATAAACACAGTAGGGTCGATGTAGTCCCAGTTGCCGTCGGCAAGAGGCTTGCCGATGGCATCGCGGAAAGGTCCTGTAGGACTGTCACCCACAGCCACTCCTATTGCCATGGCGTTGGTGAGCTTGCTGTGCGCACACACATACCAATAATATTTTCCATTGCGCTCTATGGTCTGCGCCGCCCATGCCCTGTCATCAGCCCAGCTGAAGGTGTCGAGCGACAAGGGCACGCCGTGGTCGGTCCAATTCACCATGTCGGCAGTAGAATAAGCTCTCCACTCGTTCATCCAGAAAAAGTCAGCACCGTCCTCATCATGACCTGTATACACGTACATTCTATCACCTGCCACCATAGGCGCGGGATCAGAGGTGTACCATGTCTGTACAAAAGGATTCTGTGCTGCGGCAAGCGCCGATACAGCCGAAAATGCCATTGACAATACTGTTTTTTTCATTATCACTTTGTAGTTTTCAGTTAAGCTGATTTAAAATTCCGCTGCAAAATTATATAAAGTTTCGCATTTACACTTTATAATTTGTATCAAATAGCTTTCATTGCGCAACATTGTGGATAAATTTTCCTATTTCAGTGTCGGTTAATGCAAAAATGATAAGATAAATGAATGAAATGTTACAAAAAATTATTAACTTTGCACACAAAAACTAAAAATACTACGAAACTACGCATGAACAGCATGATGATGAAACTAAGGATTGCGGTTGTCGCCATGACGGCATGGCTGGCAACAACGGCGTATGCCCAGATGGGAATACTCTACGACAGCGACAGCCATATATCGAGCAGTCTCGTAAGATCGGCATATCAGGACAGCCGCGGAATGCTATGGGTGGCAACAAACAACGGACTGAACATATACGACGGATACGACTTCTACTCGCTGTACAAGACACACGGGCTGAACAGCAATGTGGTGAACCATGTGACAGAGGACAAGGGGGGGGCATATCTATGTGTGCCAGGCAAACAGCATACAGGTGATAGTCAACGACAAACTGCTGACTGTCACTGAGGGCGGAAAGACAAAAAACTGCTTCGTCAGCCATGCCATAAGACGCAAGGACGGAACAATTATATATGCAACAAGCGGCCTGGGACTACACCAGATAACAGGACTGACCACCTCGGAGCAGATTCTTTCCGGCAAAAGAGCGCTCGACTTCACAAGGAAGCTCATGGAAGACAAGGACGGCAACCTGTGGGCAGTGACCGAGGACAACGGAGTGATATGCATTGACCGCAACAACAGGCTGACACGATACTTCGACAACATTGACCTGAGGGGCATAATGAGCGATATCTGCCAGGACTGCAACGGAAACATCTATGCGGGATGCAACAACCACGGAGTGTACATAAAGCGCAAGGGAGAAAAAGCGTTTACGCTGATACCACAGACAGAGGACATACCGGTGACATCGCTGATGCCCAATAACAAGACGCTGATGATAGGCACCAACGGTCAGGGGCTGAAACTGCTTGATATACAGACGGGAACGGTGAGAAACAGCACGTTCTACACCTATAAGACAAATCTGAACAACACAAAAGTGGGGTCGATAACCCGAGACAAGGACGGCAACATCTGGCTGGGACTGTTTCAGAAAGGACTGTTTGTACAGATGAACCACAAGTCACGGTTCGGCTACATTGGAAAGAAGATGCCACAGCAAAACCTCATCGGCGACGAATGTGTGATGGCAGTACACCAAACAGCCGACGGCACACTGTGGGTGGGC
>JAGAPI010000041.1 GCA_017623335.1 Prevotella sp. | reverse complement strand
TCAACGTGCGTGGCTACGAGCAGATGCCTAATCCACGCATCCCGCTGCTCAACACATCGGCTGCAAAGACCAAGGACGGGAGCATCGTGGTATCCCTGTCGAACATCAGTCTCGACAAGGCTCAGGAGGTAAGCATCAATCTCGACGGCATGACAGCAAAGACCGTAAGCGGCGAGATTCTCACCTGCAAGACCATTGCCGACTATAACGACTTTGAGCATCCCGACAATGTGAAACCAGCAGCATTTAAGGACGCAAAACTGAAGAAAAACGTGCTTACAGTGAAAATTCCTGCAAAATCTATCGTTGTTCTCAACATAAAATAGTAATTTTGCAAATTGAAAGTAAAATAAACAAATAATAAAACAATTATGAACAACAAAGAATTAATGAACAAAGCTGCCGACAATATCCGTATCCTGGCAGCCTCAATGGTAGAAAAAGCTAAGTCTGGTCACCCCGGTGGTGCCATGGGTGGTGCCGACTTCATCAATGTGTTATATTCAGAGTATCTGCAGTACGACCCTAAAAATCCGGGATGGGCAGGCCGCGACCGCTTCTTCCTCGACCCAGGCCACATGGCTCCAATGCTCTACGCCCAGCTTTGTCTCATCGGCAAATACAGCCTCGACGAGCTGCAGCAGCTCCGCCAGTGGGGTTCTCCAACTCACGGACATCCTGAGTTTGAGATTACACGTGGCATCGAGAACACCTCAGGTCCTCTCGGTCAGGGTCACGCCTACGCCGTAGGTGCTGCCATCGCAGCCAAGTTCCTTGCCGCAAAGACAGGCAACCCTTCAATCGCCAATGAGACCATCTACGCATATATCTCCGACGGTGGCGTTCAGGAGGAAATCTCTCAGGGCGCTGGCCGCATCGCCGGTCACCTCGGTCTGAGCAACCTCGTGATGTTCTACGACTCAAACGACATTCAGCTCTCTACCGAGTGCTGTGACGTTATGACCGAGGACACAGCAAAGAAATATGAGGCATGGGGCTGGAACGTTATCAACATCAACGGTAACGACTGCGACGAAATCCGTAAGGCTCTCGACGCTGCAAAGGCAGAGACCAAGCGCCCTACCCTCATCATCGGCAAGACTATCATGGGCAAGGGTGCGCTGAAGGCCGACTGCACATCTTACGAGCGCAACTGCAAGACTCACGGCGCTCCTCTCGGCGGCGACGCTTTCGTGAACACCATCAAGAATCTTGGCGGTAATCCTGAGGCTCCATTCGCCATCTTCCCTGAGGTTGAGGAGCTGTATGCCAACCGTGCCAAGGAGCTTGAGACTATCTGCGCTGAGAAGTATGCAGCTGAGAAGGCATGGGCTGAGGCCAATCCTGAGACTGCCGCAAAGCTGGAGAAGTGGATGAAGAACGAGGCTCCTGAGGTTGACTGGACAAAGGTGGCACAGAAGGAAAACGATGCCACACGTAACGCATCGGCCGCTGTGCTCGGCGTACTGGCAGAGCAGGTGGAGAACATGATCTGCGCCTCAGCCGACCTGTCTAACTCAGACAAGACCGATGGTTTCCTGAAGAAGACTCATGCCATCACCCGCGACGATTTCAGCGGCGCATTCTTCCAGGCTGGCGTTGCCGAGCTCACCATGGCTTGCTGCTGCATCGGTATGGCTCTCCACGGCGGCGTTATCCCTGCCTGCGGTACATTCTTTGTGTTCTCCGACTATATGAAACCAGCCGTGCGCATGGCTGCCCTGATGCAGTTGCCGGTGAAGTTCATCTGGACTCACGATGCATTCCGTGTTGGCGAGGACGGTCCTACTCACGAGCCTGTTGAGCAGGAGGCACAGATTCGCCTTATGGAGAAACTGAAGCGTCACGACGGCAAGAACGCCATGCTCGTGCTCCGTCCTGCCGATGCTCTTGAGACAACTGTCTGCTGGCGCATGGCTATGGAGAACACAGAGTCTCCAACGGCTCTTATCTTCTCCCGTCAGAACATCACCACCCTGCCTGCAGGAACCGACTACAACGAGGCTGCCAAGGGTGCCTACAACATTGCAGGCGCTGATGAGAACCCCGACGTTATCATGGTTGCCTCAGGCTCTGAGGTTGCAACACTTGTTGCCGGCGCTGAGCTGCTGCGCAAGGACGGTGTGAAGTGCCGCATCGTGTCTTGTCCTTCTGAGGGTCTGTTCCGCACACAGCCTGCCGACTATCAGAATGCCCTGCTGCCCAATGGCGCGAGGATTTTCGGTCTCACCGCAGGTCTGCCCGTCAACCTTCAGGGACTCGTTGGCAGCAACGGTAAGATTTGGGGGCTTGAGACATTCGGATTCTCCGCTCCTTACATGGTGCTCGACGAGAAGCTGGGCTTCACAGCCGAGAATGTTTACAATCAGGTTAAATCAATGCTTTAAGCGACTATGGATATAAAGACAGTAGGAATAGCCAGCGACCACGCTGGCTATCCACTCAAGAAATTTGTGATACAGTATTTGGAGGAGCATGGCTATCCTTACAAGGATTACGGCACCTACAGCGACCAGAGCTGCAACTATCCCGAGTTCGGCCACGCTCTTGCCGAAGGCATTGAGAGCGGCGAGGTTTATCCCGGCATCGGCATCTGCGGCAGCGGCGAGGGCATCGCAATGACTCTGAACAAGCATCAGGGCGTGCGTGCCGGACTGTGCTGGGACCCGGAGATAGCACATCTCATCCGTCAGCACAACGATGCCAACGTACTGGTTATGCCGGGCCGTTTCATCACCAACTACACGGCGGCAAAAATCATGGACGAGTTCTTCAAGACCACCTTTGAGGGCGGCCGCCATCAGACCCGTGTAGACATGATTCCCGTAAAAAAGTAACAAAACAGAAAGATAATGAAAAGAATTGCACTGATAAGTTGTATGATAGTATGCTGTGCTCTGGCAACAATGGCACAGGCAGAAATCAAGTTTGAAAAGCTAACTCACAATTTCGGGAAGTTCTCTGAGAACGCTCCCAAGGTGACTACTGTGTTCAAATTTACAAACGTAGGCGACGCACCGCTGGTAATCAATCAGGCGGTGGCAAGCTGCGGATGTACCGTGCCCGAATATACAAAGGCACCGATAAAGCCGGGAGAGCAAGGCACTATTAAAATTACTTATAATGGTGCAGGCAAGTTTCCTGGTCACTTCAAGAAGAGCATCACTGTGCGCACCAATGGGAAGGTGGAGATGACACGCCTATACATTGAGGGCGACATGGAGGCGGCGAAGGACAAGTAAATAAGCCACAAAAACCATCATACCCGTTATAGCCCACGACACTGGGAACACCATCATCAGTGTGTCGTAAGTGGGATATAACGGGTATATTGTATATATCCACACAAGGCGCAGCAGGCACGTGCCGAACACTGTGAGCAGTGCCGGAACAGCTGAGTAGCCAAGTCCGCGCAGCGCACCTCCCGAAATCTCGTAGCTGCATGCCACCCATTGCCACGCAAGCACTAATTCCATGCGCTTGAATCCATATTCCAGCACGCTCGCATCGGCGGAGAATATCCCGATGAAAAACTCCTTCTGCCAGCAGAACGCCAGATTGCACACAGCGCACGCCACCACGCTCATAGCCATGCACAACCGCCATGCGCGCTTGCAGCGCTCCAGGTTGCCTGCGCCATAGTTCTGCCCCACAAATGTTGTGGCAGCTGTGGTGAACGAGTTGATAACAAAATAACAATAATATTCGTAGTTCAGCGCGGCTGCAGAGCCAGCCACGGCATCGGCGCCGCAGCGGTTGATGGCAGCCTGAATGAATATGTTGGCTATCGAGAACACCATGCCCTGCACGCCGGCAGGCACGCCAATCTTCATCATCCGCACTATCTCAGAGCGGTAAATTCTGAAACGGCAGGTTCGCAGCGTGAACGGCTCAGCCTCGCGGAGCAGCAGCACCGTGACCCACACAGCATTAACGATGAACGACACCACTGTGCCGATTGCCACGCCAGCCACGCTCATGTCGAACCCTATTACGAGAATCAGGTTGAGCACGGTGTTCACCACGCCCGACACCAGCAGGCAGTACAGCGGACGCCGTGTGTCGCCCATGCCGCGCAGCACCGCCGCACCGAAATTGTAGACCATCAGGAACGGCATGCCGAGAAAGTAGATGCGCAGGTAGAGAGTGGACAGGTCGATGACATCGTGAGGCGTGTCCATCATCTCCAGTATCGGGCGTGCCAGCGCAATGCCCACAAACATCACCAGCACCCCGCTAAGCACCGCCACAACCATCGACGTGCTTATCGCCTGCTTTATCGCCCCGTCGTTCTTCTGCCCTATGTGATGCGCAATCAGAACATTGGCACCCACCGACAGTCCTATGAATATATTGATAAGCAGATTTATTATGGCTCCATTGCTGCCCACGGCAGCCAGAGCCTCGCTTGATGCAAAGCGTCCCACCACCGCAACGTCAATGGAGTTGTACAACTGCTGAATGATGCTGCTCGCCGCCAATGGCAGGGCAAAGAGCAGAATCTTGCGGAACATACCGCCATGCGTCATATCCATATTTTTCATATCCTGAACAATCTACTTTTACGCCTTATTTATAAATAGCCTGCAAAAGTACGCATTTTATGTCACACTGCAAAATTTTTTTATGGGAATTTATGATAAATATAAT
>JAGAPI010000040.1 GCA_017623335.1 Prevotella sp. | reverse complement strand
GTGAAGATTGCCCCCAACACTTTTTGGGGCGACCGTATCAAGGCGGCGCGTGAGGTGACAATTCCGCTCGCTTTCAGCAAATGCGAGAGTGAGGGGCGCTACGCCAATTTCGTAAAGGCTGCCCACCCGAGCGACAGCTATAAGGTAGGCGGTTTCTCTTTTGATGACACCGATGTGTATAAGACCATCGAGGGAGCAAGCTACCTGATGCAGACTTATCCCGATAAGAAACTGGAAAAATACATTGACAGCGTGCTGGTTGTTGTTGCCGCGGCGCAGGAGCCCGACGGCTATCTCTATACTGCCCGTACCATGAACCCCAAGCACCCCCACGCATGGTCAGGACCAGAGCGGTGGTCGGAGGTGGAGAACCTCAGCCACGAGTTTTACAACCTCGGTCACATGGTGGAGGGAGCCGTAGCCCACTATCAGGCTACTGGCAAGCGTAACTTTCTCGATATAGCCATCCGTTATGCCGACTGCGTGTGCCGCAACATAGGTGACGGACCTGGCAAGAAACGGGTTATTCCAGGACATCAGATAGCCGAGATGGCGTTTGTGCGACTTTACACCGTGACACATGACAAGAAGTATCTTGACCAGGCGAAGTTCTTTCTCGATGCCCGTGGCACAACTGCACGCAAGGACATCTATCTGCAGTCGCATAAGCCTATAATGGAGCAGAATGAGGCTGTGGGGCATGCTGTGCGTGCCGGATATATGTATGCCGGTATGGCGGATGTCGCAGCCATCACCGGCGACAGCTCATACATTAAAGCCATTGACACCATTTGGGAGAACATTGTGGGCAAGAAGTATTACCTCACAGGAGGTGTGGGGGCACGCCACGCAGGCGAGGCATTCGGAAACAACTATGAGCTGCCCAACCTGACGGCATATAATGAGACCTGTGCCGCCATATCCATGGTTTACCTGTTCCACCGTATGTTCCTCTTCCACGGTGACGCAAAATATATTGACTGCTTGGAGCGCACATTATACAACGGTGTGATAAGCGGTATGTCGGTGGACGGCGGCAGGTTCTTCTATCCCAACCCGCTGGCGGCTGACGGCAAGTATGCCTTCAATGCCGACAACACAACCACACGCCAACCATGGTTTGGCTGTGCCTGCTGTCCGAGCAATCTCAGCCGCTTCATACCGTCGCTGCCAGGCTATATGTATGCCGTGAAAGACAACAGCCTGTACGTTAACCTCTTTGCTGCAGATACTGCAACGATGCAGGTGGGCGGCAAGGAAGTGGCTGTTGAGCAGGAAACGCGCTATCCGTGGGACGGCGACATCGCCATACGTGTGACCAAGAACAAAGGACGTGATTTCGCCATGATGGTGCGCATACCGGGATGGGTGCGTGGCGAGGTGGTACCGAGTGACCTCTACAGCTTTGCCGACGACGTGAAGACGGGCTACAGGGTGACAGTCAACGGTGATGAAGTGAAGGGTGAGCTGCGGAACGGCTATCTCGCCATCAGCCGCCGCTGGAAGAAGGGTGACGTGGTGCGCGTACACTTCGACATGCAGCCTCGTGTGGTAGTTGCCAGTTCCAAGGTTGCCGACGACCGTGGAAAGATAGCCGTTGAGCGCGGTCCTATTGTCTACTGTGCCGAGCAGGCTGACAACAGCGGCTTCAACAGCCACCATGTTCTGCTCAGCCGCAAGCCCATTTTTGAGGTGAATCCCGACTACAGCATAAGGAATACAGAGGGCGACGGCAAGCCGTTCGGCGTGACAAGCATCATCGTGACCAATGCACAGGAGGCATGTATCTCAGCCGACGGCAAGCTGACTTCCAGGGACGTTAGGCTTACACTCATCCCGTATTATGCGTGGAACCACCGCGGCACGGGATACATGGACGTGTGGATGGCTCGCAATCTCGACGGATTAGGAGAATAAAGATTGATTATTTACATATAAGATTCATATAATGAAAAATACTTTGCTTACAATGGTTCTGTTCGCAGCGGCATTAGCCGTTTGCGGACAGAACCACACTGTTTCAGCAAGCAGTGATGATAAATATTCAGGCTATCTCTTTGCCTATTTCGAAGGGCGTGGTGAAGGCAAATTGCAGGAACATCTGCGCTTTGCCGTGAGCAGTGACGCACAAAACTGGTATGCCCTTAACGGCAACAAGCCTGTTATTGCTTCTGACAGCATCAGCACAAGTGGCGGTATCAGAGACCCGCATATCCTGCGTGGTGAGGACGGCATGTTCTATATTGTTGCCACTGACATGAATACGGCGAAGAACGGATGGAAGGAAAATCCGGGTATTGTGCTGATGAAATCGAAGGATTTGGTGAACTGGACACACTCAAAGATTGTGCTCAAGACTGACTATGCCGAACATTTCAGCGATGCCTATTGGGTATGGGCTCCGCAAACTATATACGACCGCAAGGCAAAGAAGTATATGATATATTTTACACTTCAGCGCACAGGGGATGGAAGAAAGAGCTTAGTAACATATTATGCCTATGCCAACAATGATTTTACAGCCTTCGAGAGCGAGCCAAAGGTGTTATTTCCAGCCAAGTATGGCAGCATCGACAACGACATTATTTATAAAGACGGTGTTTACCATTTATTCTATAAAGGCAACACCAAAGATGCCAACGGCAAGGAGATAAAGAACGGCATACAGCAGGCAACATCAAAGAGTCTTACGGGAAAATGGAAGGAAGATTTCAAGTATCTTGACTGTTATGCTGGAAAGACTCCCGTGGAAGGCTCCGGAGTGTTTAAGCTCAACGGGAGGGACGAGTATGTGCTGATGTACGATCTCTATACCAGCGGGCGTTACGAATATCAGACGAGCAAGGACTTGAAGACGTTCTCCAAGGAGCCGCAATCGTTCCGCAAGAACTTCTTTCCCCGTCACGGTACAGTGATGTCACTCACTGCGGAAGAACTTGAGCGTCTGCAGCAGAAGTGGGGCTATGTGTTGCGTCACGATTTTGTGAGCACAGGCAATCCCATTATCCGCGACAAGCATACAGCTGACCCTGCCGTGTTTGTAAAGGGTGACACACTTTGGCTCTTTGCCGGACACGACAACGAAGGTAACCAGCATGGCTATGTGATGAGCGACTGGCTGCTGTACAGCACCACTGACATGAAGCACTGGACTGAATATCCTTCACCGCTGCATATCAACGACTTTGCCTGGGCAAAGAGCAAACAGGCGTATGCGGGACACGTGGCTGAGCGCAACGGCAAGTTCTACTGGTATGTAAGTACAAACTGGTGCGGCATAGGTGTGGCTGTTGCCGACAGGATAACCGGTCCGTACAAGGATGCGCTCGGGCGGCCATTGCTCACCAACAAGGACTGCTTCGCCTCAAAGCACAGCTGGGCATGTATAGACCCTGCAATATTTACCGACGATGACGGTACACCTTATATTATATGGGGCAACAGGGAGTGTTACATCGCCAAGCTGAAAGACAACATGACCGAGATTGACGGTGAGGTGAAACAGATAAATCTGAAAGACTTCACTGAGGCTCCGTGGGTACACAAACGTAACGGGAAGTACTATCTTACGTATGCAACTGGCTGGCCCGAGAAAATTACCTACGCCGTGAGCGACCATATCGGTGGACCGTATGAGTATAAAGGCATTATCAGCGAGATAGCAGGAAACTCAAACACTACTCATCCCGCAATAGTGAAGTTTAAAGACCGTTGGATTTTCTTCTCACACAACGGCGGACTGCCGGATGGCACGAGCTACAGCCGTTCGGTGATAGCTGAGCCGATGGACTACAACGCCGACGGCAGCATCCGCAAGATACACCCGAGCACGGAGGGAGTGGGAGAGATAAAATGAGTTTGAAACCATTTCATAAATCAAACAATGAAACATCTTAAATACCTTTTTGTATTATTACTTGTATTTACAAGCAAACATGTGTGTGAGGCAAACTCGGTTAACCGGGTTCTCTTGGACAGCGACTGGCTGTTCACTCAGAAGGAATATCCCGGTTTTGAAAAAGCTGATTTCGATGCTTCGGGATGGAAACGTGTGTCACTTCCTCACGACTGGAGCGTGCTCAGTGATTTCAACAAGGATGAGCCTTCAGGCAATGACGGCGGCTATCTGCCAACTGGTAAAGGATGGTACCGTAAAATAATAAACGTTACTTCTGAGATGGCCGGAAAACCTACTGACATCTATTTCGAAGGAGTTTATATGAACAGCACAGTGTATGTCAACGGCAAGAAAGTTGGAGGTCATCCTTACGGATACACTTCATTCCGCTGTGAAATAGGAAAAGAGTTGAAGGCTGGGGAAAACGTTATAGCCGTTATGGTTGACAATTCAAGACAGAAAAACAGCCGTTGGTACACCGGTTCCGGAATATACCGTCATGTTTGGCTCGAACCTCATCAGAACATATATATAAAGCCATGGAGCATGAGGATAACCACTCCAACGGTTTCTGATAACAAAGGTATTGCAAGAATTGACTTCACTATTATTGACACGGAAGCCAATGATATTAAGAAAGATACGAAACTGCCTGTTTACGTTTCTATAGGAAATAAGAGTATCACTGACAATGTAATTGTCAAGCCAGGCGAGACTGCTAAGCATTGTACATACGAGATTGCCATTGAAAATCCTAATTTATGGAGTCCGGAATCACCTGCCCTCTATGAGGTTAATGTCACTATATCACTTCCAAATGGCACAAAGGAAACAGAAACCGAAAAAATAGGATTCAGAAAATTTGAGTATTCTGCTGATAAGGGATTTATCTTAAACGGCAAGCCTGTGGAAATTTCAGGAGCATGTGTACACCACGACAATGGAATACTTGGAGCGGCATCATATGACGATGCTGAAATAAGAAAGGTGCGACTGCTGAAGAATGCTGGATTCAATGCCGTGCGTACATCACACAACCCACCTGCACCTGCTTTCCTTTATGCCTGCGACAGCATTGGACTCTTAGTGATTGACGAGGTGTTTGACGGATGGAAAGCGGAGAAAAACAAGCATGACTACAATGAACTGATTGATGACTGGTGGCAGCATGATATATCAGCCATGGTGGAGCGCGACCGCAATCATCCATCAATCATAGCATGGAGTATAGGCAACGAGATTATCGAGCGCAAAAGTCCACGGGCAGTGGAGATGGCACGCAACTTTGGAAATCTTTGCAGAAGTCTTGACGGCACACGCCCCATAACACAGGCTTTGGCAGCATGGGACAAAGATTGGGAAATCTACGACCCTCTTGCTGCACAACATGAGATTATAGGCTACAACTATATGATTCATAAGGCTCAAGGCGACCATCAGCGCGTTCCGTCACGGGTAATATGGCAGACAGAATCATATCCACGCGATGCTTTCAATAACTGGGAAAAGGTCAACGACCTGACGTATGTTATCGGTGATTTCGTATGGACTGGTATAGACTATATAGGAGAATCGGGTATAGGGCGTTACTGGTATGAAGGTGATCCGGAAGGTGAGCACTACCACCGTCCGCTATGGCCATGGCATAATTCATATTGCGGTGACATTGACATCATCGGTGTGCGTAAACCTATTTCCCATTACCGTGAAATGCTTTATTCTCAGTCACCTAAAATGCACTTGGCAATAAGAGAGCCTCAGGGATACAGAGGAAAGATAAAGAGCGGGTTATGGGCCGTATATCCAACAAAAGACTCATGGAACTGGCCCGGTCATGAAGGAAAGGCAATCGATATTGAGATTGTTTCCACCTATCCTGAAGTGGCACTTTATCAAGACGGAAAACTGGTTGGCAAAAAAAATACAGACCGCGAGCATTCTTTCATGGCTGTTTTCACGGTAAACTATAAACCTGGTGAACTTAAGGCCGTTGCATTTGATGAGAATGGCAACAAAAAATATGAAGAGAAGCTTATTACGGCAGGAAAACCGTATGCGATACGTCTTACAGCAGACAAGACCAAGATTGCCGCAAATCCGCAGTCACTTGTCTATGTACTCGCCGAAATAGTTGATAAAAATGGGAATGTCGTGAATGATGCAGCCATGCCTGTTAATTTTTCTGTTGAAGGAAATGCTAAAATCATTGCAACAGGATCTGGCAATCCTAAAGACCCTAAGGGATATTTCCATACCGACCGAATAACTGACGAAGGTAAGGCATTGGCTATAATAAAGTCTGACGGCACGTCGGGAAAAATAAAACTAAAAGTATCAGGACGCGCTCTTAAATCAACATCATTGACACTATCAGCTTTATAAAATTATTGAACATGATAAATAATATAAAGAAATTTTTTGTCTGTGCCATACTTGTTATATTTAATGATATGACAAGTATGGCGCAGACTGCGTTTAACTGGCAGGAGATATTGGTAAAGCCGGGATGCTTTGCCCCTCTGCCAAAGAGTAATGACAGTTTTTGGCGCGACTCCATTCCGCGTCCGATGCGTGACAGTTATATAAAATATGGCGAACAATATTTAGGACGACAATGGACTGTCCTGCCATTCACACTATTCAGTGAGTTTAAGACCAACGGCAACCGCACACGCTACGAGGCTGTTAATTTTGAGCGGCGCCGCCAGTTGGCGGCTCTCGTCATTGCTGAGATTATGGAAGGCAAATGCCGTTTTATGAACGACATCATCAACGGGCTGGGCAGCATGTGCGAGGAAACCTGGTGGGGAATACCGGCACACTACGGTCATAAGTTTCCTATTGACAGCGACCAGACTGTAGACCTTTTCAATGCTGAAACGGCAGGGCTTGTGGCTTGGATAAGATATATGCTTGAGCCTCAGCTCGAATCGTTTGCCCCTGGATTCTGCAAGCACATTGACAAGGAAATAGAGCGGCGAATACTTCGCCCGGCACTTGCCTATGATTATTGGTGGAAGAAGGCAGGCATGAACTGGAACCCGTGGATATGCTCCAACTGGCTGACATGTATTCTTATGTGTGAGAGCGACCGCGACAAGCAGATAGAGGGAGTGAGCCAGGTGGCAAAGGCTATGGAGGCATTCATTGC
>JAGAPI010000247.1 GCA_017623335.1 Prevotella sp. | reverse complement strand
GTATGCCTTTGGCGAGCGGTTTGTCTTCATCAATGGGGTGAGGGCACTGCGCATGAAGACGGCAAAGCCCGAATATCCCATCTGTGCCTCAAAGTTTAGACCGAACGGATTGATGTTTATGTCTTTAGCCGGGGTGATGGTATGCTTGTTGGTCTTATAGCGTGAGTGTTCCTGAGACCTCCATTCCAGTGACACGCCGAGGGTTACGAAAAACTCGTCGTTGTGTATGTTGTGCTGGTATTCAAAGTTTATGGGAACACGCATCGCTGTGTAGCTCAGATAGCTTCTTTTCATCCGCTCACCGTCAGCCAGTTCGATGGGCTGTACGCTCACTGTGCCGTCATTGTTGACAAGGGTGTAGTTGTCGTTAAACCGGTGTTTTATCCAGCCAAAAGTCAAGCCTGTTGATATTCCGAAGGTGCGGAGGCTGTTGAAAGGTACTGCAACCGAGAAAGCAGAGAGTGCAAGGTCCCACGACAGTGAGGAATGTTGCTGCAGGGCATCGTCGCTGGTTAGACTCATCGGACTGCCGGCAAGTGTTGAGAATCCAATGCTTATCCATGGCGTGTGTGAAACGAATGCGCGGCGTCGTTTTTTGTTCCATTTGTCGGGAAGAAAGGGTGATGTGACATATACCTGAGTCACCTCCTTGCCGTCGACAAAGGTGGTCTCCGACAGTTTGCGGAAACTCTCGCCTTGCTGGTTCTCAACGGTAACCTTTGTGTCGTTCCCTGTCTCAGTCACAACAATCTTTTTTTCGTTGTATGTGAAAGTGGTGTCGGTGACGGTCTCTGCGCTGCACATCAGCGGCAGTGCCATAATGATGAGGGTGAAATACTTTTTCATAATCGTTTTCTTGTGTTTATTTTGTTTTTTATTTATTCAATATTTATTTAAGTTTCGCATATCCTTGTTTACTGAAGCAAGTTCTCGAACTTGCGAAACTTGAGAATATTTATTTTTTCCTGACATAGCATAGCGACATAATGTCGTCCGGTCCCAGTTTTCCTTTTATATAGATTATGGTGCCGCTGTCCTTTGCTCCTTTGCTGAACAGGATATACCGGTTGTCGCCATTGTCGGCAGGTGACATCTGGTAGTAGCCGCTTTTCACCACACCCTGGTCCACCACTTCGCGAATCTTTTTTGCCTGCTTCTTGTCCTCGGCAAGCAGCGTCTCTATCTGTTTGCCTATTGTCTTGTAGGTCAAACTCTTGTATGTTGCCAGTTTATAGCCCCGCAGTGTGGTGTTGTGCATCTCAACCATCTTGCAGTGGCGCGAGTGCCCGTAGTCTGCAAAGGCTTTATCGATGGCAAGCCTTGACTGTGCGCAGACGGCAAGTGTGCCTGCAACGGCAATCAGCAGTGTTAAAATAATATGTTTCATATTGTCCTTTTTTATTCTGTTTCTACAACCTTTATTCTTCTGCATCTTCAAATGCGTCGAGTGCTCCAAACGACTCGTCGCTGTAAGCAACCATTTGCAGGGCGGTCTCAGCCTCGGTCATCACCACGCTCTTGTCGGTCACGGTGTTTCCGTTTATCACGGCATAGTTGCTTTTGCCCGTGTTTACAGTGTGGAGCACTATTGTTACGGCTATTGCCGCACATGCCGCCGCTGCCACTATTCGTTTTGTTGTAAACAGCCGCCTTTGGGGCGTCATTCGGCTTACGGTCAACGGTCTTTCCACTTCTTTTCCTGTTGTTACAGCCTTTCTTGCTGTCTCGCTGTCTACAAAGGCAAATATTGCCTTGTATGCTGCCCACTCCCGTGGCACGGCGCTGGCAGGATGCTGTCTGAAAAAATCCCTCAGTTCTCTTTCCTCGGCATTCGATGTCATGCCGTCGTCATATCGGTCTATTAGTTGTTGTATATGTTCCTTGTTCATAGTCGGTTGTAATTTGACAGTTTTACAAATTCTTCTCTTATCTTGCGGCGTGCTCTCGACAGATTCTGCCTCAGTGCTTCCGGCGAGCAGCCTGTGATGGCTATTATCTCTTCCGCCTCATAGCCTTCAATCTCTTTCATTCTGAAAATCTCCCGTTGCAGTGTCGGCAGACTGTCGGCAATCCGTTTTATCAGCTCTATGTCGCTGTTGGCTTCGGCTCTGTTGTCCTCTGTGCCGCGCTCTGGCGACCGTTCGTTTATGGCGTATTCCCGCCGTTTGCGCTGGTGGTCATACATCTTGTTGCGCAGAATGGTCACAGCCAGGGCGGCGGTGTTGGGATGCTTTGTCAGTTCCGACCGTATGCTCCACAGCTTCAGCATTGTTTCCTGCACCATATCCTCTGCCAGGCTTTCGTCGTTGGTCATCGACCGTGCCTTGTTCATCAGCATTTGGCGCATGGGCGCTATATTGTCGTTGAATGTCGTTATGTCCATTTTTGTATACGTATATATATTAGGTGGCAGCACTTTTTGTTTTCGGAACCTGCCGTTTGGTGCCATCTATTATTATTAACGGATTGATTGGTGCTTTTGTGACATGTAGCAGCCAATTTTTTATTTCTCCCCAATATGTTTTGCGGGCAAAATGTTGTCTTTGACCGAAAAAAGTCATAAAAAAATCGTGTTAAAGTTAAAATGTTATAACGCTTTGCAACTTTTTCGTTATATTTCAGTCATTATAAGTAAATTTGCGCAAGTTTTTGATGACAAATATAATTATTATAGCTATGAATAAGAAAAGTTTGATAATGGTGATGGCTGCCGGACTGATGCTGGCAAGCTGCGCAAGCAAGAAGGATCTCGATGCTTGCAGAAACGAGAACAAGCAGTTGCAGAGTAATTACACTGACACGAGAGAGCAGTTGGCTGCAAGCAAGGCGCGCGTGGCAAGTCTTGAGGAACAGCTTGCTGCCGCAAAGAAGGGCTATGAGGCTTTGCAGAAGAACCTCGACCAGAGCCTTAACAATGCCAACAGCAACAATGTGAACATCTCGAAGCTGGTTGATCAGATTAACGAGTCGAACCAGTATATCCGTCACCTCGTGGAGGTGAAGACCAAGAGCGACTCGCTCAACATGGTGCTAACCAACAATCTCACACGTTCGCTCTCTAAAGAAGAGCTGAAGGAGGTTGACGTGCAGGTGCTCAAGGGTGTGGTTTACATCTCGCTTGCCGACAATATGCTCTACAAGAGCGGTTCGTACGAGATTAACGACCGTGCATCGGAGACTCTGCAGAAGATTGCGAAGATTATCATGGATTATAAGGACTATGACGTGCTTATCGAGGGTAACACCGACAATGTGCCCATCAGCCGTGAGAACATCCGTAACAACTGGGACCTCTCTTGTTTGCGTGCCTCAAGCGTGGTGCAGGCTCTCCAGACTCGTTACGGCGTTGACCCGAAGCGTCTTACTGCCGGTGGACGTGGCGAGTATAATCCTCTCGCTTCCAACAACACCGAGGTGGGCAAGCAGCGCAATCGCCGCACTCAGATTATCATCACTCCTAAGCTCGACCAGTTTATGGATCTCATCGAGCAGGCTCCGGAATAAGGTTACGTTAATTTAAAGATAGTTTTACTCACTTAATTTAGTAAACAGGGAAAAACCAGAAACAGAAAATCATAAATCTGTTTCTGGTTTTTCTTTATTTATCAAGGACGCTGTGCGTTTTAGTTGAAAATGAATTATACATTACTTTGCTGTTTATCCTAAGATACTTTGCCATTTATCTTAGGATACTTTGCCATTTATCTTAGGATACTTTGTCTTTTATCTTAAGATACCTTTATCTCCTTTTCCCTGTTCATGCGTTTTAATCGCAATATACGGCAAACTGCTTTGCATCCTCATATCCGTCAGTGCCGCGGAGCCAGTCCTTCAGTGTACATTCCTCGTTAAATCCTGCTTTTTGGAAAGTATTCAGCGCAGCAGTGTTGCTTGTATCTATAACGGCATAGAGTTTGTGCAGATGGATTACGTTTTTGGCATATTCCCTTACGGCTTGCAGCACCTCGGTGGCATAGCCCTGCCGGCGGTATTCATTCATTATTATGATTCCTACTTCGGCACGGTTGTGGCGCGGGTCATAGTCGGTTATGTCGACAATGCCGATGGTCTCGCCCTCACTGTTGTCCACCATCAGCCTCACTTGCCGGTCGGCATACATGTCGTATTTAATATTTAATAAATATTCGTTGAGTGCAAATTTTGAATATGGCACGTTGGTCATGCCTACGTTCCACACACTCATGTCGTTTTCAATGCTGTAAAGCAGCTCTAAGTCTTCAGGCTCTATCGCCCTGAGTTTTATTCTCTTCATTTTTTTGTTATTTATGTTATTAATGTTGTCTGTTGTTCTGCGAAGCCTAATTATGAATTATGCATTATCCAAATGTGCGTTTTATCCAGTAGGCGAATACGGGGTCCTGCATCTCTGTTGAATTTGGCATTACGTCAATGAGGTCTTTATCCTGCAGTGCCTTGCGCAGATTCTTGATGTTTGCCGACGTTCCGAGATTATATTTCTGGAGCACTTCGCGCGATGAGAAATTTTTCTCGCCGTTAACTATAGCCAGCAGAAAGTTTATTTGCCTTGCCGTGAGAGAGTCAACGATATTGCTGAAAAGAAGGCTGAGCTGCTCCACTAATGAATTGAAGG
>JAGAPI010000246.1 GCA_017623335.1 Prevotella sp. | reverse complement strand
TGAGGGATAAAACTGTCTCCTCCCTTGCGGCTGTAGTGCTTTTCTATCTTGCCCCGATATGCAACGTAAAGACCGGCATCGTGTATGGGAATAAATACCCGTCCGGTGTTGGACAGCGACAGTCGGTAGGGGCGGAGTGACGGCAATAGCATGACGCTCTGTGAAGATGATGCCGGCTGATATTTCACTCCATAGTTGTGTGCCTCCCATCGGTTGCCGTCGTGGTCGGTAAGTGTCTGGAACGATTGCGACGCAATGTCTGCAAGGTTACCGTTTGCTGTTGAGGTGGTGTAAACTCCCGCTCCATTTGTTGCCGCCCATACGTCACCGCTGCGGTCGATATAAACACCAAGCACTTCTTCACCGGGCAGCATATCAGTATTGCCGTCGATGAACAGTCCTTTTCGGGTGGCAGTGTAAAGATGCCCGTTACCCTCAGCTATGCTGTGCACGCAGTTCGACAGAATATCGTTACCTGCATATTGAACTGCTATTTTCCATTTTTTGTCCTTGTCTGTTGATATCTGACAAAGCCCTTCGCTCAGTGTGCCGATCCAAAGGCGGTTGCTCTTGTCATAGTGCAAATCTAATATTGTTTTGCTCGTAATAGCATCGGGCATCGGTAGCTGTTCTATACCTTGTTTTATTGAATATTTATATAACCCTTTCCCCCATGTACCTATAAGAATGTCGCCGTTTGGCATTTCGGCAAGCGACTGGATGTTAATATCGTCCAGTCCTGCCTCCACCATTTGTTTTGTGGTCTCGTCATAGTGTATCAGACCGCGTATCATTCCAGCAAAGACATTGCCGTTGTGGGTCACAAGCAGCTCGTTCACCCTCAGATATTGTTTGTTGGGCAATGGTATTTGTACTATGCGCCCGGTGCGTTTGTCGAGAAGGCTGAGCCCGTTTTCTGTTCCTATCCATAACCTCTGCCGCATGTCCTCGCATACGCAAATCACGTTGTTGCAGGGCAGCAGTTCGGGGGTATAGAGACTGGAGCGATAGATGCGCAGCGAGCCTTCCGCATAGCGAACCAAACCACGGAATGTGGTGAGCCATATCACTCCCTCACGGTCTTCATACACCTGGCGTACCTGACTGCTTGGCATCGTTTGTGATGTCACGAATGGATGCAGGGCAGACTTTTGTTTGCCTGCCCGTGCCACTGCCATGCAGCTTATCAGCGCAAGTAAAATACAGAGCCTGTGCATGTTAATGTGCCTCCAGCCAGTTTGTACCCCAGCCGCAGTCGGCAAGCAGCGGCACCTTCAGTTCAAGTACGTTGCTCATTTCCTCAATCACTATGCGCTGCATGGTTTCTTCTTCACCTGGCACCACGCTGAAGTTGAGTTCGTCGTGTACCTGCAGAATAAGTTTTGATTTCACATTCTCTGCTTTCATGCGGTTGAAGACTCTCACCATCGCCACTTTTATTATGTCGGCGGCAGTGCCCTGTATCGGGGCGTTGATGGCGTTGCGCTCGGCAAAGCCGCGCACGGTGGCGTTGGCACTGTTGATGTCGGGCAGGTAGCGGCGGCGGCCGAAGATTGTCTCCACATAGCCTTTTTCA
>JAGAPI010000245.1 GCA_017623335.1 Prevotella sp. | reverse complement strand
TAGTATGTGCTGCGGGGAAAGGTACGGCGGGGCTCGGTTTCCGGGTTGTCAGTATGTCCTAACGGAATGGTGTAGCTGTTGTCTTTGCCGCCAATTTTGCCGCTTAGGGTGAGGAACGACTGTTGGTCGTTGCTGATGATATAGCGCTCGGGCAGATAGTAGGTGCCCTGAAACAGCCATTTGCCTTTTATATTGGTTGGAGCTGCCGCGGCTGTGCCTACGGCTCCGATTACATCCTTGTTGCTTATGTTCATGTTGGCATCAGTGCGTGTCCAATCGGCGTAATATGAGCCGGCGGTGCTGGCCTCTGACGAGGCGGTATACATTTCGGATGAGATGCCTTTGCCTACTTCCTCATCATCAGCGGCATAGAACTTTCCTTTCCATACGAGGCTGGTGGATGATGAGAGTTTTTTTGCGGTGATGCCTTGAATTTTGATTCCGTTGTCCTTCAGGGCTGCCTGCATTCCTGCGTTGGCAGGGTCGAAGATCAGGTTCAGTCTCACCTTTACGCAGGTGAACTTCATGTTTGCTATTATGTCGGTGGTCTTCGTGTTGCCTGAGATTTCGGTGTTCTCCATTGGCTCATATATCATCGGTATGTTGCCGGCTGCGGGCATACCCGGCTTGGTGTCAGGGCTATAGCTGAGCACCACGGCGTTGAGGTCATCCTCGGTATTGATGGTCTTATCCTTAAGCACCTCCTCCATGTTTGCCACCACGTAGATACGGTAGGTACCGGGCTTGATGTCGAGCTGGTAGGTTGCCACCTCTACGCCGCCATCAAACTTTCCCTTGTCATAGAACGAGGTGCCTGGAACGCCGAGAAACTCGTTGAGCAGTTCACCATGACCGTTTTCGGGAAATGCGAAAAGCCGGAGGCTGTTTATGCGGCACTCTTCCTCTGTGGCATTGTAGATGATATTGTTGCCCTCGCCGACACGGGTATTGTCGCCATGCAACAGAGGTACTGTGACCTGCAAATTACCCGACGCACCTGCGGTGGCTTTGTCGTCACCCAGGTCGTCGGTACAGGCGGCTGTCATAGTCGCCAACAACAAACTAACAATATAATAAAAAACCTTTCGACTTCTCATCTTTTTTATGTTTACATTATTGTTGTTATTCCTTTTTAAAATGTTATCCTAAAAAAACAATCTTTATAACTCTTGAAAAGAGTGAACCTATGATTATAGTGCTTTTATTCTGTATTTACCTTTTGTCTAAAAATCGATGCGCTGTATGCGCTTGCTCCAGCTGAGCACCGATATGCTGAGGTTGATGTATTGCCACTGGCCTCCTTTGAGGAAGAAATCGAGGTGGTAATCGTATTCTCGGTCGAGGAATTCCTGAGGGGAGTAATTGAGATGGGCGAAGGCCCCGCGTCCCTGTGCCAGACAGTCGGTAAGGTTGATGCGTGCCACTTCCTCGCCTGTCTTTTTGTTGAAAATGGAGAGCATGGCGTTTTTATCGTTCTGCTCCGCAGGATAGAGCACCAACCTTGAGAACATCATCGCCGCATGGGCTGTGCGCTCTTTCACGTTGCCCTCTTCATCGCGGAAGTCGGTGTCCCAAGTATAGTATGGGGTGTATGTCAGCCGCTCATCGTTCCAGAGGCTGTTGTCGTGACCTATGGTACCGTTAGCACAGGTAATCTCGAAACTGAAGTCATCGGCAGTGATACCGGCCGGCTCATCTATCTGGTGCAGACTGACGGTGAGCTGCTTTGTGTCGCGCACAAGGCTGATGGTGTCGTGCACCATTCTAAAATCCTTTACCTCCACCACTCCTTTTGACAGTCCGTGCCAAAGGGTGTCGAGAGGCATGCCGTGGTGTTCCACGATGCCCTGCTGGCGGTCCAGCGTGGCATGCAGGTGCTCCATGGCATCACCATGCTGGGGCATTTCTATTCTGAATTTTGCTCCCGGTGCGGTCAGTGCCTCGTTGTAGGCTTTCTGGTAGGCGAAGGCAGCAAAGCGGTATTTTCCCGACCGCAGTTGCAGGTTCATGGCGAAGTCATGATGCTTGAGCGGCTGTGTAAGGCTGCTGTTGGCAGCTTCCTGCCGACTGACGAACTTGCCGTTCTCATCGTAGACAAAGACAACCAATCCACCCACATGGTCGTTGAACATGTCAGCACGCTGGATGTTATAGTCGTAGACAAAATGCAGGTAGACTCCTGTGTCGCAAGGGGGCAGGTCATCGTGCATCAGCCCGTCGCAGCTGTCCAACACGCAACAGGCAAGCATAGCCAGCAGTCCTGCCTTTATGCCGTGATACCAACCGAAAGCCATTTTCTTTGCCATAATATAATCGTTGATTATTAATTGTTGTTGTGTGTAATTGTCCTCACATTGTAGCGGGCGGCTGCCTGGCGCTCCAGGCAAGCCCGATACCCGCTACCTGTGGGAAACTAATTACTAATGTTATGAATATTTATAAAAATGAATCCAAATTGTATTAGAGGTCAATATTGTGTACACGCTTTGCCCAAGAGAGAATCCTTACAGAGCAATTGATATAGTACTTATCGCCTTCGTCATCTGGAGTGTTAGGATTCACTTCAGGAACATCAGGAGAGCCTGGATTGCTGACTGAGTTGAC
>JAGAPI010000244.1 GCA_017623335.1 Prevotella sp. | reverse complement strand
GGAATATACCGACAAACTCTCCAAGCGTCACCGTTTCATTCAGGCTGACTACGACAACGCCACGGCATACAACGACTCCATCGTACATCAGGTGACTGAGCGTTTCAAAGACCGCGATGCCATCGTAATATATATGCCCGACCACGGCGAGGAGTGCTATCTTAATGATAAACCGATATTGGGCCGCAACCATTCTGCACAAGTGACCTACGACCTTGCCCAGGAGGAATTTCACATACCTTTCTGGATATGGTGTTCAAAGAAATACGTAAAGGCGCATCCCGAGATATTCAGGCTGATAAGGCAGGCGAAAGACAAGCCGTTTATGACCGACAACATTTCGCAGCTCTTGCTCTATCTTGCAGGCATCGACTGTCCATGGAGCCGTCCAGCCGCCAATCCGCTGAGCGAAGACTATGACGAACAACGTCCACGGGTGATAAAGAACACAGTGGACTACAACACACTGAAACCATCAAAAGAACCAAACTATGACAGAGACTTCAAAATTGTTAAGTAGGACTGAGTGTTCCGCCATGCGCGGCATCGCCATCCTTGCGATAATGCTACATAACTTCTGCCACTGGATCAACGGTCCTATCGTGAAGGAGAATGAGTTCCGTTTCCGCATCGGGAGAGCCGACGGGCTGTTCGAAGCACTGAGAAACATTGATCTGTATCTGCCTGTTCAGCTCATATCGTTCTTCGGGCATTACGGCGTGCCCGTGTTCCTGTTTCTCAGCGGTTGGGGACTGGTGATGAAGTATGAGAACTCAACATTGAACACTCAACACTCAACACTGAACACTAAAAACTTCCTCCGCTACAACTACCTGAAGCTGCTGCGCATCATGATTATAGGTTTTGCGGCGTACATCGCCGTTGACCGCATGACGCCCGGGGCGCATAACTATACTGTTGATGTAATTGTGGAGCATTTGCTCATGGTTGTAAACTTTGTGCCCGACCCCGACCACACTATACATCCCGGACCATTCTGGTTTTTCGGCATAATGATGCAGCTCTATGTTGCCTACATTGTTGTGTTCCACCGTTTCCGCCACTGGTCGGTAGTTGTGGCAGCAATCGTTGTGGCTTTTGCGATACAGCTTCCCAAGGAGCCCGACAGCCTCGACCTTGAATGGACACGCTACAACCTCTTCGGCAGCCTGCTGCCCTTTGGTGCTGGACTGCTGCTGGCACGCGCTAATCTGAACAGACTGCAGCGGCATACTGAAAGTTATTCCTTTTGGGTGATGACACTTCTCGTATCGCTGCCGCTCATTTTCGCTTTCAGCATGTTCTATGTCTCATGGTATCTGGTCCCGATATTCGTGTGCATCGCTGCCATTGCGTTCGTAAAACTTCTGCCTGCCGGCGTGCTGCGCTATGCCGTATGGTTCGGCGGCATTTCCTCAGCACTATTTGTCACCCATCCCATCGCCCGCAAGCTGTTTATCGGCATCTCCCGCCGTGGCGACATCTACAGCGGCATACTTCAGTATGTCATTGTGGCTGTGATGATTGCGTGGATTGTAAAAATGCTTACCGACAAGATTCCGCACCCCAAACAATTCATAATGCATAATTCATAATGCATAATTGTTTGAGGCAGATTATCGATGCATTCCAAATTATGAATTGTGAAACAAAGTTCGACGAAGTCAATTATGAATTGTGAATTATGAATTATGAACTATGAATTATTAAGCCGCTACCGCAGCCATCTCATGGGCTTTGCCATGATTGCCGTGATGCTGTTCCATGTCGGTGGTAGCCGCCACGACACCATTCCTTTCTGTATCAGCCGTTGCGGCAACGTTGGTGTGGATATGTTCCTGTTTCTCAGCGGCATCGGACTGTGGTTCTCGTGGACCAAGAGCATAGCACAGGCTCCGCTTGCAGCATCGCTCCATAATTTCTTCCGCAACCGCTATATCCGCATCTATCCCACGTGGCTTCTTATTGCCTGCATCTTCTATATACCTATATATATAAGAGGTGGCGATGACCTTTGGGGCACCATCCTCAACATCACCGTCAACTGGGATTTCTGGGAGCACGACGCATGGCAGTTCTGGTTCATACCGTCAATAATGATGCTCTACACCGTGGCTCCGTTCTACATGGAGCTTATCCGCCGGCACGAAGAATACCGCTGGCTGCCCGTTGCCGCCATGCTGCTGTGCATACTCATACAATACTGGCAGCCGCTTCATGCTGCCGTGGGACATATCGAGATATTCTTCAGCCGCATACCCATCTTCTTGCTCGGCATCAATGCCGGCAGGGCGGTGAAAGAAGGTAAGACACTTCCTGCCTCATCATTCTGGCTCATCCTGCTGATATTTGCCATGAGTGCCTTTGCCTGCATCAACTTCGAGAATGGTCTGCGCGGACGCTTCCCGCTGTTTCTTGAGCGCATGGTCTACATTCCGCTGAGCATCACCATGATGATGCTTCTCTGCCGCCTGTTTGCCGTACTGCCCAAACAAGTCAACACCGTTTTCGTGTTCCTCGGCGGCATCAGTCTTGAACTATATATGGTTCACATCCACTACGGTCTCGATTTCATCCGCCCATACCGTCTTGGCTACTGGCTCAGTGCAGCAGGAATGTTTGCCATTGCTGTGCCCATGTCGTGGCTGCTCCATAAAATAATGGAAAAGGTGACAAAAGCAATATTTTTTTAGAAGTAAGATTTTAATGCCACTGTACTTTTTAATATGAGATGAGCATTGCAATAGTTAGAAGAGTCGAAAAACGGTAAAAGCTTTAAACGTGCAACGTAAGCACGTTTTGCCAGAAAAATTTCTTTATTGACTTATCCCCATTTTTATATACAAACATAGGAGCGTACATGCTGTTACTCACGCTCCTATGTTACTTTCGATAGATGTTGATTGGTTATTTACTTCTTTTTCAATTTAGGTGAACCGTATGATTCCCATTGGTATTCTGTAGCTCCGGTGTTTATATGGTTCAAAATATCGCTTTCTGTAAGCTCCTTATCTGTTTCACTGTAATATTTACCACTTGGGGTACCTATTGATGTGGAATTACTTTTGTAAACTGCATTGTTGGTAAAGACATTTGTATATATTCTCTGCCATGCGCAGTTGGAAATTGTGCCGTTCTTTTGGGTATGCACAAGACCTCCAAGTTGCACTTCATTAGACACAGTGTTCGACCGGACTTTGATTTGGGACACACAATTTGAAATAGATGAACTTCCGTCGATTGTACATGCAATACCTCCAATTTTGCCAGGAGTAAAGCCGTTTTCTTTCGTAATGACGCCTATTGTGCCCTCGGAACTGCAAAATTCTATTTTACTATTGTTGGTGACGTTCACGGCTATTCCTCCTATTTGTGAGTCTTTAGCACCAAATTGAATATCGAAATTCTTAAAAACAACATTTTTGATGGTTGCGCCGTTAATATAACCGAACAGTCCATAAATCTTTAAATAATAACCATAGAAGGAAGGCGTATCCTGCAATCCCCAACCACTTAATATATGTCCTCGTCCATCAAATGTGCCCTTAAACGGGCGGTCAGAATCTTTTCCTATGGGGGCAAGTCCTGATGATAGAGCCAAATCTTTACCCACAATAATGGTTTTCCCCTCAAAAGCATTACCATTGGGATAGTCCAGACCTCCACTGCCATTTTTGTCGCTGTCTGTCCAATAAAAACCGTTATTGTCGCCATCCTTCCTGCCGTTTACAGCTTTTGCGAATATGGACATTTCGCGAGGGGTTTTGATGAAGTATTCTCCCTGGGCATTGTTGTTTCCTGCTACCAGCCATTTATATTCTGCACCTATGCCCTTATATTTTGTCTGCTCCAGTTTATTCCTGTCTGTCATTGTCAGATCAAACCAGTAGGTTTTGCCTGCTTCAAATTTTACGTTGCTGAATCCTGTAATATTGCAGGATTTTGAGCTGCCGTCCGTTGTATAAAGATTAATGGTCATGTCATCTACAGTATTGCCGTCGGCTAAGATTGGAAAGAACAGGTCATACACCTTGCCCAACTCCATTGTCCAATAGTCTGGTTTTAAATATAATTTTATTTTTTGATTCTGGTTACCATTTTCTTTTTGTTTCAGACTTAATTTGTCACCATTTATACTATACCGATAAATGTCATTAGACAGTCTGCCACAGTCGAATTCAATATATTCGACTTTTTTAGAACTCGAATATTCATATCTGATTGTCACGCGCAGCATTGCACACTGGTGCTTGAAACTTAGCTCTGGGGCATTCCCGTTTTCATCGGTTTCAAATATAGCGTACATTTTTAAGTCATACTTAAGGTGATTTAGTGCGGCATTGCCTATGACGTTTTCTTGATATAGATAAAGGTAACGGTCATTGGCGGAAATAGTGCCGGAGCCGTTTGCGTTTAAATTATCTGTTTTCCATCCGCCATCATGTAGAGACGGGTGACCTTTGCCGCAGAGAGCGATGTATTTATGATTTTTTTCAAACTGGAAATTTTCATCACCGCATTTGAATGTGGCTTTTGCCGAGGGAGCGCTTTCGTCGTAGCCGTCAATAGTAAAAGTTGTTCCTACCGCTTTTGTGTCACTGTCGTTTGTGCCCGAAATGTCGTAGACAGTAATTTCGTCACCGCTGTTCCACATAAATTTCAGACCGTTCTCTTTCTCTCCCGCCTTATCGCTATCCCACTGCAACTGTGCGCGGGTCTGGCTATCGCCGTTGTCCACTGTGGCTTTTATCACCACAGCTTCGCCATTCACAATCGGCTCTTTGTTGCTGTCTGCTATTACAGTATCATCATTTTGGCACGCCATCACTGCCGGCAACAGTAATGCTGCAGCCAATATCTTTTTTATTGTCTTTCTCATTTTATCGTTTTTTTTGTTGAAAATATTATACTTATAAAAAGAATGTACCTAATTAAATATTAAGGCTATCTTACCATGTATCTTCATCGCTGATGGTGAAATCAAGGGCGGATTTTCCCGTTGCGTCGTCTTCGGGATCGGAGCTTAGTTGTGTGCTTCCTGCCAGCAGCGATGCTGTCTCCACATGAATAATTTCCATTACTGGTTTCAAATATTTACGCTTGGGATTCCCACTCCCATTGAGGGCTGGAATCTGGTTCTCTGTCATTGTCTTCATTTGTCTTTGTTTATTTTTTTATTAATAATTGTGTATTTTGTTTGTTGGAGATACTGGCAGGGATGCTTTCCATGCAAGAACATTTTTACATTTATTTTTGTCTATACCCTCTACGATACCGGCTAAAATAAAAGCATTGATATTTACTATGATACAAAAAAGCGTGGAGATCCGACCCTGTTGCCCGTTCCACCGCTTGAGGCTCTGGCATTTGCCCATCCAGTCAAGAACGAGCAACGCAGAACCCACGCCGATGTGTTTATATAATATCCCCATACACCATTTCGCATACATATTATTATATACGTACATATACAATAATAGCATGAAAAAATGGATACAGAAATGTCTATAAAACATCCCATGAGCATCTACCGTTGCCTTGTCTCATGACTGAATATTGAAACTGCCAGATTTCAAGCGGTCAAGAACAAAGCGTCAAAGTAAACGCCTTCCTATATATAGTGACTCCCATTCCCACCACAACCGTCATCAGTCAGGCTTGCCTGCCTTCCGACTCGGCGCAGGTTAGTCTTATGCTCGTTGTTTGTGGCTTTGGCGGAACACGTCCGTCGGTGGCACAATAAAGCAAGAGACTATGAAAGTCGGGACAAAATTAATGATTTTTTTTGAATTGACAAACAAATTTGCAACTTTTTTCAGAATGGGTATGAAAAAAGTTGCAAAAGGAGAGTTTGGATGATGGTTGTTGCTTCAGATCCGTGCAAAGTTTAATATAGGTCTGCGAGAATCTGCTGCCTGGCAGCTTCCAGACCGCCGTTGTTTGTAAGATTTGTTTCCAGGGCGAAAAGGCAGTGTGTAGCGCACAAGGAAACAGGTTATCACGTGTGTGATAACCTGTAGAGATTTATTTTATGAATAAAATCTTTCTTATCCTTGATGTAGCTGCGCTTATGCGAGCTTTGCAATGTGTGCGCAAAGGCTTGACTTGATGTTAGCAGCCTTGTTCTTGTGGATGATATTGGTCTTAGCCAACTTATCAAGCATCTTCTGCACAGTTGGGTACAAGTTTGCAGCCTCGTCCTTATCTGTAATGGCACGAAGCTTGCGTACAGCGTTACGCATAGTCTTTGCATAGTACTTGTTATGCAAAGTTCTCGTCTTCTCCTGACGGATTCTCTTCTCTGATGATTTGTGGTTTGCCATCTTTTTTATTCTGTTTTTTTTATTTTTTCGTAGTCCCTAGGAGAGTCGAACTCCTCTTTAGAGAATGAAAATCTCTCGTCCTAACCGATAGACGAAGGGACCAGTTTTAAATTTGCGAGTGCAAAGGTACTGCAATTTTCCCGAATGACAAAATATTTTGGTGTTTTTTTTCGTTTAACATAAAAAATTTAACTAAAAAGGTGATTTTTTAAAGAAAAAGCGGTAACTTTGCACTGTTATGACAATAAAAACGGAGGCTATTGTGCTGCACTCACTGAAGTATGGTGAGCAACGTATTATCGTAGATATGTTTACTGTGGAGTATGGTAGACAGTCGTTTATTGTAAATATTCCCAAAGGCAGGCGTGGCGGTATGGGGAAGCAGTTGTTTCAGCCCTTGACCATACTTGAGGTTACTGCAGATAGCTCGCCGCATGGTCAGCTGCACAAACTGAAGACCGCTCATGTGGCTGTACCTTATCTGTCGTTGCCTTTTTCTGCCGTAAAGTTGTCGCTGAGCCTTTTTTTGTCAGATTTTCTCTATCAGGCACTCAAGGGTGAACAGCAGAATGTACCGTTGTATATGTATATAAAAGACAGTCTGATGTGGCTTGATGCCTGCGACAGACCGGTGTCGAACTTTCACCTTGTGTTCATGCTGCGACTTGCGCAGTTTATAGGTTTCGGTCCCAACACTGAGGGATATTCCGAGGGTGATGTGTTTGACCTGAGAGCATGTGCCTTCAGTTCCACTGTGCCGGTTCACAGCGATTATATCGCCGCCGGTGAGGCTGCTGTCATAAGTACGGTGACGAGAATCAACTATGCCACAATGCATCTGTTCCACTTTACGCGGGCAGAGCGAAACCGGTTGGTTGATATGCTTGTAAGATATTATTGCATACACCTTCCCGATTTCGCTCCGTTGAAATCGCTTCCCGTGTTGCGGGAACTGTTTGATTAGCCATTATAGTATTATAAGGCTAATGGGGCATATAAGACTAATGTTTATCCGAACACAATTGTTCCCTGATGTGGGGGCTGTGTTTTTTCTACAGGATCAATCACGGTGTTGCTCGATGTTTTTGTGATATTGTCAAGAATCTCGCGTGTACGTTTATATGTAGGTGTGTTCTCAACGGCAGAAATCACATCATCGTTGTCGAGGTCTTCCGGACGGAAGAGGTAGAAGTTCGGGCGGCGCTTGATGAGAGTCTTGCCGCCTTTGTCGCCATAGTATTCCACGCGGCGCTGTGCGAGGGCAGCCTTGTGGGCTTCCTCTTCGGCAAGCTTGTTCATCTCCTCTTGTGTCTGCCGTTGCACGCGGTCCTGCATGCCGTCGATGTTCTTCATTCCGAAACCTGAGGCAAGGATTGTCACTTTCACCTTCTTGCCTAATTCAGGGTCGATGGTGGTACCCCATTTCAGTTCGTAATCGTCAACTTTATTCAAGAAGTCGTGTACATCGTTCATCTCGTCCATCATGAGTCCCTCGCCTGAGCCGCTGTCGTTGCTGTATGCTATGTTGAACAGAATGCTCTTGGCATTGAACACGTCGTTGTCGTTGAGCAGCGGTGAGTTGAGCGCATCCTCTATGGCGTTCTTCACGCGGTTTTCACCTTCGCCGTAACCCGTTGACATGATTGCCACGCCACCGTCCTTGAGCACTGTGCGCACATCCTTGAAGTCGAGGTTTATGACACCGGGTATGGTGATAATCTCTGCAATGCTCTTGGCAGCCACGCTAAGCGTTGCGTCGGCTTTGGCGAAAGCCTCGTCCAGTGACAGTGCCTGATAAATCTCACGAAGACGCTCGTTGTTTACCACAAGCAGGGCATCAACGTGCTTCGCCATTTCCTCTACGCCGTCGAGTGCCTTGTCTATCTTCTTCTTGCCCTCAAAGGCAAAAGGTATTGTGACAATGCCCACTGTAAGAATGTCCATCTCTTTTGACACGCGGGCAATTACAGGTGCTGCTCCTGTGCCCGTACCACCTCCCATACCTGCGGTGATGAAGGTCATGCGGGTGCCGTCGGAAAGCATGTTGCGAATGGCGTCGAGGCTTTGCTCTGCAGCCTGTCTGCCCACCTCGGGCTTGTTGCCTGCGCCCAGTCCGTCGTCGCCGAGCTGCAGATGTACTGGCACTGGTGAGCCGTTGAGTGCCTGACGGTCGGTATTGCATACCACAAAGGTAACATCGTGAATACCCTCGCGGTACATGTGGTTCACAGCGTTGCCGCCACCGCCGCCTACACCTATAACCTTAATTATGCTATGTGCTGTCTCCGGTGTGCCAAAGTCTACTATTGGCATATTGCTGATGTCTGTCATAATTGTCCTGTTTAGTCTGTTACAATGTTTTTTATGCTGTTACTCGTCCTCAGGCGAGGTCATCACCTTGCCGAATTTCTTCACCTGCTTCCATATTTTGTTTATCGGGCTGTTCTCGCGGCGCTTGCGGCGCTCTTCTGCTTCCAGCGCCTCCTTTTGGCGTTGCAACTCTGCTTCTTTCTCCTGACGCAGGCGTTCAGCCTCTTCTTCGGCGAGTTTTTTCTCGGCTGCCGTCTGCACGGTGCCCGGTGCAAGGTCGCCGGGCTTTCTTACCCGCATGGGGTCATTGGTGACTGTACCTTGTGATGTGGCTGCAGGTTCAAACAGGTCGCCGGCTGTGGGCAGTTCGCCGCCGGCACAGTTGATGTCGCCCTTTGCCAATAGTCCGAGAATAGTGCAGAGTGTTCCGTTCTGCTGTTTCAATTCAGGCAGCGATGAATTTATGGTGTGTATTACAGAGCGCGCTATTCTGGTCTTGTCCATGTGATGGTGGTTTACGGTGAAAGCCTTGTCGATATTTGGAATATTTGCACCGCCACCGGTGAGGATTATTCCTCCAAGCAGCTTGTCGGCATAGCGCTGCGGTATCTGATATATTACATTCTCCACAATCTCCTGCATGCGTCCTTCCACAATGTCTATGAACTTCTTTGCCTCCACGCTGTGTTCGGCATCAATGGGAATGGATAGACTCTCATCAATATCCTTGTACTCAGTGTATGCGCTCGCATATTTTAGTTTCAGGCGCTCAGCCTCTCTTTCCTCTATGTTGAGCGATGCTATGTCCTTTGTGATATTGTTGCTTCCCAACGGTATTACTGCAAGATGGCGCAGTATGTTCTTGCTGTAGACACTCACTGTAGTGGTGTCGGCACCTATGTCTACAAGGGCACAACCGGAGCGGCGTTCTGCCTCGGTCAGCACGCTGTCGGCAAGGGCAAGCGGTGCAAGGAACATCTCTGCAACGCTGATGTTTGCAATCTCAAGACAGCTGTTTAGTTTGTCGTAAAATGCCTTGCGCTGCAGAATGGTGAGGTAGTTGCCTTCAAGATGAGAGCACTGCACGCCCACAGGGTCTATCTGCAGCTGGTTGTCCACAAGAAATTCCTGTATTGCAACATCGAGTATCTCCTGGTCGGGATATTTCATGTTGTAGTTTGCATCGTTCAGCTCGTCAATCATGTCTTGAGTAATCTGTGTGTCGACAGGCAGGTCGTTTTGCACCACATTGAGAATGCTGCGGATGCTCTGTCCTCCTATTCCCACATACACTTTGTGGATGCGTGTCTTCATTTTCATGCTTAGCTTGCCGACAATGCTCGTTATGCACTGGGCTGTCTTTTCAATGTTGTAAACCACTCCCTTGTGAATGAACGACGAGGAGTCTTCCTTAACGATAGCATTTACGGTGATGCTGCCGTCAAGATTCTTCTTGCCTGCAATACCTGTAACTTTGGACGAACCAAGTTCGATTGCTACTATAAATTCCTTTGCTGCCATCTTGTTATATCGTTTTGTTGTTTTTATTGCTTTGTTGTTTCTCTGCTGCCGCCGGCTGTGTGGCGCTGTTTCCCGTTGCCGGCTGTGTGGCGTTCCCGTCTGCCGTCTGTGATGTGGCTGCCTGTTCCTGCTGGCTGTCGGCTTGTGGCGTCATGACTGCCGGCGGCTCCTGTTCGTCAGTGTCATTGCGTCTGCATATAATCTGGTTGCTGAACTCCACACTGATATACTTGTATTTGTTCCAGCCCACTTTGCTCAGTCCGTAGCGATAGAATTTCTCCAGACGGTCGAACTTCTTTTCTATTTCCGTGGCATCGCCTATAAATATAATATGTTCGCCCACGCGAGGCACCAGCTCCATCGTTCCGTCGTCGAGCACGTTGATTTGCTCTATCTGGTGGTTCCATATGTCACTGTGCACAATGTAGTTTGCCACCTCGCTTAGCGGTCCTTGTGCAAATTTCTGGGAAATGTTACCTGTGGCAATTATTATGTCGGCGGTGTATTTTGTCTTTCCCATCACTCCGCCGTGATTGTCAAGATAATAGTTGGAGCCGTTCTCAGCCATAATCCTTACAATCGGCATACGCTGTGTGAGCGATATGCTGATATTGCCGTTTTGTGTCTTGTAGCACTGCACCTTGTCTACAAACGGGCTTGCCGTCAGCGCCTCTTCCATGTCGCGGCAGTTGATGGAGGATACAGGCTTGCCTAAAGGATAAAGTTTTTTCTGCTTCAGCATTTTCTTTATCTCGTCGGCATTCAGGAAGCCTGCCACCTGACTGTCGGTAATGTCTATCTTTACCTGCGAGCACAGCAGGTTGCTGTCATCGGGCTTGTTGAACGCGGTGACTGCAAACACGAGATACACTCCTAATAGGAGGTCCGCTGTTATCAGTATTGTCTTTTTCCAGTTTATCCTTATCATCTTTAATCCTTAGATGTGATATTTCTTGCGCAAAACGTCTGCTATGTTG
>JAGAPI010000243.1 GCA_017623335.1 Prevotella sp. | reverse complement strand
TCTCTGCACGGTGCTGATGCAGAATCCTAACTTCCTTGTGCTCGACGAGCCAACCAACGACCTTGACATCGTGACATTGCAGATACTTGAGGAATATCTTCAGAATTTCCCGGGATGTGTGATAATCGTGAGTCACGACCGTTACTTCATGGATAAGGTGGTGGACCATTTGCTGGTGTTTCACGGCAACGGCAATATACAGGACTTCCCCGGCAACTACACGCAATACAGGGAGTGGAGCAGATTGCCTGAGAACATTCCTGCGCCAGCAGATAGGAAAAGTGAGCCGAAGGACAATGCAAAGAACACTAAGGCTGACTATCATAACGACACCCGCCGCCGTATGACCTACAAGGAGCGGCTGGAGTTTCAGCAGTTGGAAAAGGACATTGCCGCCCTTGAGGATGAGAAGAAAACGATTGAGGATTTGTTGTGCGGTGGAACTCTTGGAGTGGACGAGCTGACGGAGAAAAGTAAGCGTCTGCACACTGTCAACGAAGAGATTGACGAGAAAACCATGAGATGGCTGGAACTGAGTGAAATAACCGCATAGGTACTGACAATGACAAACAACAATTTTCCCTCGCAGCTTATAGATAAGGCTGTGGCAGAGCTTTCGGGACTACCGGGGGTGGGGCGTAAGACTGCCCTTCGCTTCGCCCTTCATTTGTTGCGTCAGGATGTGCAGCAGGTGGATGCCTTTTGCGATGCAGTGAGAACCATGCGCCACGAGATAGTGTATTGTAAGACCTGCCATAATCTGAGCGACAAGGAGACGTGCAGCATCTGCGCAAGCCAGAGGCGCGACCATTCAACTATCTGCGTGGTGGAGAATGTGCAGGACGTGATGGCGGTGGAGAACACCCAGCAGTATAATGGCGTGTATCATGTGCTTGGGGGAGTAATCTCGCCTATGGACGGCATAGGTCCGAGCGACCTTGAAATCAACTCGCTTGTGGAGCGTGTGGCGGCAGGAGGCATAAAGGAGGTGATACTCGCCCTGGGCAGCACGATGGAGGGCGACACCACCAACTTCTTCATCTTCCGCAAGCTTGCTCCATACACAGATGTGAAAATATCAATCATTGCCCGCGGCATAAGCGTAGGCAACGAACTGGAATACACCGATGAGGTGACGCTGGGACGGTCGATTGTTAACCGTATAAAATTTGAAGGAAAGTAATATGAAATATAAAAAACTTTTGATGCTGTTTTGGGGAATGATAATCGTTCCCGTGATAACGGCTATATTTTATGAGACTGATGTGTTGCTGCCAGGCGACTTTGCCGGCAACGGTTATGAGAGTACAGAATTTATCGTCACCATCGTGATGGAGTTGCTTACGCTTGTGAGCATACCGTCTGCACTGCGTCTGCTTAAGGTGGCAGGCAAAAAGATTTGCGATGCGGCATCGCTGTCGCGCTACAGCCCTATACGGATGGCAATGCTGATTGTTCCGCTGTGGGGCAACACTCTGCTTTATTATCTCTTTATGAATGCCACATTCGGCTATATGGCTATCATCACGCTCATTGCCATGGTGTTTGTATATCCTCCCAAACAGCAGTCTCAGAACGATGGAGAAAAGGATTAAGAAACTGTCTGTAATAATTGTCAATTACAATGTCAAGGACTATGTGGCGCAATGTCTGATGAGCGTCAAGCGAGCCATCGACGGCATTGATGCTGAAGTGTTTGTGGTTGACAACCACTCAAAGGACGGTTCGTGTGCTTACATCCGCAAGATGTTCCCTTGGGTCAAGCTGATAGAGAGTAGCCACAATCTTGGTTTTGCGCGTGGCAACAATGTGGCTATTCGCCGTGCTGTGGGCGAGTATGTGCTGTTACTCAATCCCGACACCATTGTGGGTGAGAATGTGCTGCGTGATGCTGTGAAGTTTATGGACTCGCATCCTGCTGCGGGCGGAGTGGGAGTGAGGATGCACAACGACAACGGCACTGTGGCTCCCGAGTCGCGCCGTGCCTTGCCGTCGCCCATGGTGGCAATGAGGAAATTTATGGGACATGGCTCACACTATTACATGAGTCATCTGCCGTGGGATTCGCCGCAGAAGATAGAGATAATAAGCGGAGCGTTCTGCATGATGCGCCGCGCCTCACTCAATAAGGCAGGACTGCTTGACGAGGATTTCTTCATGTATGGTGAGGACATTGACATGAGTTACCGTCTGCTCAAGGCTGGATATGAGAACTGGTATTTGCCGCTGGACATCATTCATTATAAGGGTGAAAGCACCAATAAAAGCTCATTCCGCTATGTCCATGTGTTCTATAATGCCATGCTGATTTTCTTCAAGAAACATTACGGAGGACTGTCATGGCTCATGGCGATACCGATAAAGATTGCCATCTATGTGCAGGCTATGCTTGTGATGCTGCGCATGGTGCCCAGAATATTGGTTCATAATGTGGGGCTGGACATGAGGCGTACCCCTATACCTTATTATATATATATAGGCAGCAGCAAAATGCAACAAGTCTGTTCCGATGTGTCGCTGCAGAGGGCACTCGACTTCTGTGTTTATGACAGTGTAGACAATGTGGTGTTTAAGAAAGGCATTACCAATATCATGGTGTTCGATACTGGCATATACTCATACTCTGACATCATTGCAAAGCTGGAGACAATAGGACAGACAAATGTGCAGCTTGGCACATATTCGGAGCAGTTGGCAAGCATAATCACCCCCGATGAGGTATTTAGCCTTCAGGTGTGACAGGCAGGCAATTACATAATTTATTTTACTATAATCTCCTCCATCCTCATCAGCTCCCAGCCAGCAAACTGCATCACTATCTTGTGAAGATGCGTGCCTTGCCGAAGGGCTTCCACCCTCGGGGCAGCAGCATAGCCCTTGATTTGCTCCACGGCGTCAAGCCACTGCTGTTCCGATTTCTCGGCAAAGTCTTTCTTTGGCAGGTATTTCATCTCGATGATATAGCTGTGGGCTGCATGATAATGAGTGAGGTTTGGCAGCATGAAGAAGTCGCAATAGCCATGCTGCAGCTCCAGTTCGGGAGCTGTATAGTAATAGTCGTTAAGGCTGAAATAGGCAAGGAAGAATCCCTGAATATTCCGCTCGCCCTCAATGCTGTCGCGCACCGACGACATGTTCTTGTAACAGTCTGCCATATAGCGCAGAGTTTCCTCCCACTTGCCGTCGTATGCCATGTCGTAAAAATAGTCGATGAGCTTGTTACGGTACACACGACTGGATTCATCAATATTATTGAGAAGATATTGGTAATATTGTTTTCGAACATTGTTGTTGGGGATGCCCAAAATCAATCTGTCGCCCCTTGTGCCCTTTATTGTCAGCATACCGTAATAGAACAGCAAGCTCGGGAAAAATTCTGCCTCTGTCATCTCCATGGCTGAAAACGACTCATAGAGCGTGGCTGTAATCTGTCCGTTGGCAATAATATCGGCAAGCACCCCCTTGCGTTCTCCGTCAAGACGGTCGAGCTGTATCAGCTTTTTCAATTTTGAATAGTCAGTCTTGGTGTTAGGATCGAGCATGTTTTTTGGTCCGCAACCGTAATTGACATAGTTGCGGAGATAATACAGCACCATGTCGCAGTTAAACACCCTGTTGACATCTTTCAGTGCAGTCTCAGCAAAACAGTAGTTGTCATACCATGGCTTCATCTCATCAATCATAGCATCGATGTCGCTGCTCTCAGGCAACATCCCAACGCTCTTGTAATACTTGAACATCTTGGTGACATCCTCCGTGGAGAAGCCGAGCATCTTGTCAAGAGCCGGATGTGTGGAAAGATTCCACCCTATGTTGAAGCCGCTGGTGAGGTCGTCTATCGTCACGGGACTTACGCCCGTGAGGAAGATACGCTCAAACATTCCCTTGAACAGTTTGAAGAAGTCACGGTAGAAGCCGCTGGCATGGGTGATGGCATGATACACAGCCTCGCCCTGCTCATTGAGCACTATGTTAGTGAAGTTGTCGTATTCGTCGATAATCAGATACAACGGCAGACTGAGTTCATGGGCAGCATCGTTGATGAGATTTAGCTTTTCGCGTGCAGAGTTCGACCTCAACACTTTTTCCACCGTAGTCTGCGGATAGTCATCACGGTAACGCTCTATAAAGGTATCAAGCCGTCCGCAACTGTAGGTGTCGAAGTTTTCCTCCAGCTTCTCGTAACTTCCCCCGGCTCTCGAATAGTCAAAATACATCACCTGGTACTTGTTGCGCAGCGAAGTGGGGTGCTTGCCAATCCACAGATTGCCGAACAGCTCTTCAAACCTGTCGACATTAGCCTTGTCATAGTATGCCTTCATCATGCTGATGAAAAGGCTCTTGCCGAAGCGCCGTGGACGGATGAATATCTGAGTATCCGGCTGTTTCTCCAGTTCTGCCAAATACATAGTTTTGTCAACGTAGTACAATCCGCGTTTCATCACCGACTCAAAGTCTGCCACGCCGTATGGTATCTGTCTTATTTGTTCCATATTTATATCTCTATTTGTGTGCAAATATACATATAATAATTGAGAAGCGCAAATATTTAACTGATTTTTATATTCATAACACCCAACTTAATGGTATTGACCTTTTTAAAATCACTTGGAAAAATTTGTGTATGTCAAGAAAATGTATTAACTTTGCAGGAAATTTGAAAATAATATAGCATAAGGAAAATGAATATTTCTTACAAATGGCTTAAAGAATATGTAGACTTCAACCTCACGCCACAGGAGGTGGCTGATGCTCTGACATCTACAGGTCTTGAAGTGGACGCACTCGAAGAAGTGCAAAGTATAAAGGGAGGTCTGAAGGGATTGTATGTTGGCAAGGTGCTTACTTGCGAGATGCACCCGAACTCTGACCACCTGCATGTGACAACAGTAGACCTTGGTAATGAAATTTGCAGACAAATTGTTTGTGGCGCGCCTAATGTGGCAGCTGGTCAAAAGGTAATTGTAGCCGACCTTGGCTGTGTTTTGTATGACGGCGACAAGGAATTTGTTATTAAAAAATCTAAATTGCGTGGCGTT
>JAGAPI010000242.1 GCA_017623335.1 Prevotella sp. | reverse complement strand
GCATCACCCGACAGCTGGAGGAGGGCAAGCGGTTCTTTGCCCGCAAATATCCCGAGATGAAATATCTTGCCTACTTTCAGGCATACACCAACACCGATGCCCCGCTTCCGGTGCTGAAGCGGATGTATGAGGAAGCACTCTCAGTGCCCGATGTCGTGGGAATAATCATCGGAACACGCCCCGACTGCGTGACAGCGGAACTGCTCGACTATCTCGCCGCACTCTCCAACTCCACCTTCGTAATGATTGAATATGGCATTGAGACTGCCAACAACACCACCCTGCGCGCCATCAACCGCGGCCACACTTTTGAGTGTGTGCAGCAAACCGTCTGCGCCACTGCCGAAAAAGGAATACTCTGTGGAGGACACATCATCTTGGGACTGCCTGGAGAGGATGAGCAGGAAAGCCTTCGTCAGGCTCCGCTAATATCTGCCCTGCCGCTCACCACCCTGAAGATACACCAGCTGCAGGTGATCCGTGACACGCGACTCGCACAGATATACAACGAAAAGCCCTTCCCCCTATATACAGTAGACGGATATATACGGCTCATCACCGAATATATCCGCCGTCTGCGTCCGTCATTAATTCTCGAACGCTTTGTCAGCCAGTCGCCAGCCAATCTTCTCATCGCCCCACACTGGGGACTGAAAAACCATGAGTTCACCAACCTCCTTGACAACCATCTGAAAAAGATGAATGTGAGGCAGGGCGACCTTTGTTAATTACCGCAATATCCTGCGACAGCCAAAAACATACGACAAACGAGTACGGTCAAGCATCCACGCTATGGCAAGACTGCCGCAAAGTGACAGGAGTATCGTGAATATGACAAAAAGACATTCCGTAGGGTCAAAGACAAAAAAAGGATGACAATATTTTGCCGCCATAGTGAATATGGGATGGAAAAGATAGACGGGCAGAGTATTACTGCCTATATAGTGGAGAACGGCTGCAAACCGGCTGTTACCACATTTGTCATTGAGCCAAAGGAGGGATGACATGCAGCAGTAGACCGAGAAAAGCACGGTGAGATATGCCCAGTCGTGAAACTGCGGCATTGCCGCCAAAGCAACGAGCAGCACTATAGCCACGGCTGAGGGACGGAAAACATCTTTTATCGTAAGACCGCTTTGACGCATTGCCACACCAAAAAAATAGTATGCCGCGGCACGCACATTGAGCAGCTCAGTGGCAGAGCCTGCATAGAGCATTGCAAGAGCTATAAGTATCAGTACGGAAGGCATGGTGAGACAGCGGCGCACTCCATGGTAGACTATGTAATAAATTGTCCCGCACACAATCATGGTATGCAGAAACCAATAAGGTCCGATTGAGGTGACTAACACCTTATGGGCAATGGCAGAGACTGTAAGCTGGGTAAGCCCGTCCCTTACCGGAAGATAAAAAGACATGACCGAAAAACCTACAACCATTATAGTGTAAGGTATGGCCAGCCGGAGAAGATACATGATAAATTCCCTGACCGGCTTGTTGATGTTTACAAGATAGCCCGTAATGATTAGAAATGCAGGCATCATGAACGACAGTACACCATACTTAATTGCAGGATAAGCGTCGCCAAAACTGACAATATGAGTGAGAATCATCAATATTATCAGAACGGCGCGTATAAAGTCTATCTCAACACTTTTCTTCATTTTGTGGCTTATGGGTTTTCGTATCTTATTGCCTAATGTGGTGCAAAATTACATAAAAATCTCGAATTATAAGCCAGTAAAATAAAAAAATAACGTTTTTTTTAGAGTGTAATCCGTGCCTAAAAGACAGCGCGACAGACGTTCTCGGACAATCTGGGGGAAATCATAAGCACGTCATTCCTAAAAAGAAGTTAAAAAACGAAGAAGTGGCATTGAGGAATTTGTTTTCATTCGTTTATGTAAATGAAGGCAAACGTGAGCCGACACGAAAAATTAAAATAATAAATGATAAAAACAAATTGAAACTATGAGACAGATATTGATGGCAGCAGCCATAATGATAGCAATGAGCGGCTGCAAGGCAGGTGAACAGGGAGACAACATAGTGAAGGTGGCAGACCGCGACCTGAAACGTGAGACACGCACGGTGGGAAACTTTGACGCAGTGAGGCTGATAGGCAGTTACGATGTGGTGTACTCCCAAGGAAAGACAACGAAGGTTGAGGTTGTTGCTCCGGACAACATGATGGACATGATAACCACAGAGGTGAAGAACGGGACGCTGACCATAAGCACAAAGAAAATAGCAGGGGTGACGGTTATCTCCCGGACATCGGATGACGTGACGGTGTATGTAACCTCTCCCACGCTCACGGAGATGAACCTCATAGGCAGCGGCGACATCACGGCAAAGGATCCTGTAAAATCTGACCGGCTAAAGCTCAATCTGCAGGGCAGCGGCGACATGGATTTCAGCAACATTGAGTGTAAGAATCTTACGGCAAACCTGCAGGGCAGCGGCGACATGAAGATAAGTAAAGTGAGCACTTCCGAGACAGCCTTGCTTCAGCTTCAGGGCAGCGGTGACTTTGAGGTGGGCGATGCTGACAGTCCCAAGCTGGTAGTAACCCTGCAAGGCAGCGGTGACATGAATATAAACAGAGTGAGCAGTGCCGATATTGTGTCAGCTACACTTAAGGGAAGCGGTGACATGACTCTATCGTCGCTTAACTGCAAAGCTCTCGCCGTAAGTCAGTATGGCGGCGATATGAAAATAAAGAATGCCAAGACAACTACGTCGCTGGTCAATCTGCATGGCAGCGGCGACATGACGGTCAACTTCGATTCGTGTTCCAACATTACCGCCACGCTGTATGGCAGCGGCGACATGAGACTTTCGGGCGTAACAAATATGTACAGCAGACAGAAAAGAGGGTCGGGCAACATTTACGACAACAACCTGAAAAGGTCGCAGACCATGAGTACTGGCAACAGTACGGAACACTCTGCCTTTTCGCCCAACGGAATAGAGGCACAGCCATAATTTTCATGATAGCCGACGGAAGAGACGATGAACCAGAAAACGTTTGAATCCATTGCAGCCACACTGCGGCAACAGGCTGTGGCACAAGCCCGGATGATGGGATTGGGCATGGCTGATGCCGATGACGTGGCGCAGGACGCAATG
>JAGAPI010000241.1 GCA_017623335.1 Prevotella sp. | reverse complement strand
GTGCAGTCTGCCTTCAGCGCACCCTTGCCCATGATGGTCTTACCGATGATGAGGGTAGGGCGCTTGGTCTCTGCCTTTGCAGCGTCGAGAGCCTTGCGGATTTCATCGCAGTCGTTACCGTTGATGCTGATTACGTTCCAGCCCCAAGCCTCGTACTTCTTTGCTGTGTCCTCGGTCATAACGTCACAGCACTCGGTAGAGAGCTGAATGTCGTTAGAGTCGTAGAACATCACGAGGTTGCTCAGACCAAGGTGACCGGCGATGCGGCCAGCACCCTGAGAGATTTCCTCCTGAACGCCACCGTCAGATATATATGCGTAGATGGTCTCATTGGCGATTGAAGGGTTGCCTGTCTTTGCGGCAAGGAACTTGGCTGCGATGGCAGCACCTACGGCGTAGGCATGACCCTGGCCGAGAGGACCTGAGGTGTTTTCGATACCGCGGCTAATCTCGAACTCAGGATGTCCGTGAGTGGGAGAGCCCCACTGGCGGAGCTGCTGCAACTCGTCGAGGCTGTACTTGCCGATGAGGCAGAGCTGAGAATAAAGCATTGGAGCCATGTGACCTGGGTCGAGGAAGAAACGGTCGCGGCCAGCCCAACCCGGGTTCTTCGGGTCATACTGCAGATACTCTGAATATAACACATTGATAAAGTCGGCACCGCCCATGGCACCGCCGGGGTGACCAGACTTTGCCTTTTCCACCATGGAAGCTGCCAGGATACGGATGTTGTCGGCAGCTTTGTTCATTAATTCTTTGTTGTTCATAATTGTTTTATTATTTGTTTATTTTACTTTCAATTTGCAAAATTACTATTTTATGTTGAGAACAACGATAGATTTTGCAGGAATTTTCACAATAAGCACGTTTTTCTTCAGTTTAGCGTCCTTAAATGCTGCTGGCTTCACATTGTCGGGATGGTCGAAGTCGTTGTAGTCGGCAATGGTCTTGCAGGTGAGAATCTCGCCGCTCACGGTCTTTGCAGTCATGCCGTCGAGATTGATGCTCACCTCCTGGGCCTTGTCGAGACTGATGTTCGACAGGGACACCACGACGCTTCCGTCCTTGGTCTTTGCAGCCGATGTGTTGAGCAGCGGGATGCGTGGATTAGGCATCTGCTCGTAGCCACGCACGTTGATATACTCTGTGTTGATGTCCATTGGCAGGTATGTTGCCTCCTGGAACGGAGTGTACATCTTGAACACGTGGTAGGTAGGTGTGAGCACCATGTGGCCCGTGCCTTTTTGGTCGGTGAGAATCATCGACTGGAGTACGTTCACCACCTGAGCGATGTTACACATCTTCACACGGTCGGTGTGACGGTGGAAAACGTTGAGCGACAGAGCTGCCACGAATGCGTCGCGCATACAGTTCTGCTGATACAGGTGTCCGCGAACGGTGCCGGGCTCCTCGTCCCACCATGTTCCCCATTCGTCAACAAGAAGACCGATTTGTTTCTTCGGGTCGTACTTGTCCATGATTGCAGAATGCTTCTTGATAACATCCTCAATGCCGAGGCATTTGCCCATGGTCCAATAGAAATCGTCGGCATTGTTGTTGATTGCCGCACCCTTGCTGCCGCTCCAGCCGGTCACGGTGTAGTAGTGGAGCGATACTCCGCTCATGCGGTGTCCCACGTTTTCCATCAGAACCTCGGTCCATTTGTAATCGTAGTCGCTGGCTCCCGATGCTATCTTGTAGAGCTTGGTACCGTCGTACTCGCGGCAATAAGTGGAGTATCTGCGATAGAGGTCGGCGTAGTATTCAGGGCGCATGCTTCCGCCGCAGCCCCAACTCTCGTTGCCCACGCCAAGATACTTCAGTTTCCAAGCTTTCTCCCTGCCGTTCTGGCGGCGCAGACGAGCCATCGGAGTGTCGCCGTCACTGGTCATATACTCCACCCATTTGGCAAGTTCCTCAACAGTGCCGCTGCCAACGTTTCCGCTGATGTAAGGCTCACAGCCAAGCATCTCGCAGAGGTTAAGGAACTCATGTGTACCAAATGAATTATCCTCGATGGTGCCGCCCCAGTTGTTGTTCTGCATTGTAGGGCGCTTGTCACGAGGGCCAATGCCGTCCATCCAGTGATATTCGTCGGCAAAGCATCCGCCCGGCCAGCGCAGCACAGGAATCTGGAGAGCCTTCAGAGCATCGAACACATCCTTGCGGTAGCCGTTGATGTTGGGAATCTGCGAATTCTCGCCAACCCACAGACCACCGTATATGCATGAGCCGAGATGCTCGGCAAACTGTCCGTAAATCTC
>JAGAPI010000240.1 GCA_017623335.1 Prevotella sp. | reverse complement strand
TTACCTCAAGTCGCTTTATGGGGTAAGGGGATTTTGTGTCTGCGACATTTCTGTTGTGCAAGAAATATGTACAATAAAATGAATTTTGTCGCTTTGCAAGCAAAATCCCACTAAACCCTATAGGTTGCGGATTTGAGGTATTTCGCAAAATAAAGGCAGCGTTATGATTTTCTACAATCCTGAGAAAGATACTCATTACATAGATGACTTAAATGCCATTCCGTATGTGGATGTACAATTCATGATTGACTGTACTGACAAGGAATGCTGTAAAATTGCCAGTACAAAGATGGATTGTGATGTTATTGTCATAACTGAAAACGTGGACAGAGGCAGTATTCTCAATGAAATATCAAGTGCACCATACTATAATGGCATACCGATTATTAAAATCGGAGGATGTTTGGAAGATTATGATGAATGTAACCGTCTTATATATACTGCCTTGAATTTCCCTTTTTATTCCTTATTAACTCAATGAATAAGGAAACGGCATATATTTTCTCAGAATGAAATAGCAACGTTTGACGAGCAAAACGCATAAAACTATTACAACCTCTACCCATGAAAACAAATGTATAAAAAACTGTGGAGCTGGAGGGAGTCGAACCCTCGTCCAAACAGGGAAACCATACGCTTTCTACATGCTTATTCCGGCCTTCGGTTTTCGTGCTGCAGCAAGACCCGGACCACCAACTGCAACCTTATCTCCTAAAATTTCATCAGGCCGACGGAGCTTTAGCCTGACTATTTCCGATTTAACCGCACCGCCATGTCGAAGAGCTTCGGAACAACAGCCTCCGGGCGATGTCTCGTCCTCTCACCTGGTGGGAGGATAAAGCCAGTAATCTACTGTACTTCGATTAGGCAGCGAGAGCGTACTTGTTTTCGCCAGATAAATTTTTGACCGAATGGATTATGGAGTGTACAGCCGCCACTCCGCATGCTTACGTACCATCTCAACCCGCTGTCAAATCCAGTCAGCCCCAAGACAGTATGTGATTTCTAATGAAAATCGGTGCAAAATTAAATATAAAAAGTGAGATTTCCAAGAGTTTTTATGAATATTTTACGTTTACCTTGCAGATTTGAATAAAAATATGTATCTTTGCGGCTGATTTTATACAATAAAAACGCATTTTCAGAGTTTATCGTAAAGAAAACAATATAATTAATTATATAAAAAAATAATGAGAAAGTATATCATATCGCTGTTGCTGTTAGCCTGCCTTACGGCAGAGACTGTATGTGCCCAGTCGTCGATGACCGACACACAGATAATGGAATTTGTGGTGAAGGAGCACGAAGCAGGCACTTCGCAGGCACAGATAGTGACGAAACTTATGCAGCGCGGAGTAACCATTGACCAGATACGGCGGGTGAAAAGCAAATACGAGCGTCAGATGAATGATGACGGATTGGGAGTGAAAGACATTACCACATCGGGAAAGACCAACGACCGCATGCGCAAGAACAACGGCAAGAAAAAGGAGAATGCCAACACGGTGTCGAAATACCGCCGCACTGACGGCACACAGGATTCTAAAGCCACTGATGCCACCAATCCAAACTATCAGCTGATGCAACGCGAACTGAGTTCGTTTATGCCCGACTCTACAGAGATATACGACCGCGAATATCTTGAGATGATGGCGGGCAAGAATGAGGACAAGAACAAGCGCAAGGTGTTCGGGCGTGATATTTTCAACAACAAGGATCTGACCTTTGAGCCAAGCATGAACATTGCCACTCCGCAAAACTACCGTCTGGGTCCCGGCGATGCTGTGTATATAGACATCTACGGTGCATCACAGAAAACCATTGAGAGCACGGTAACCCCCGACGGGACAGTGGTGATTGAGGGCTTTGGTCCCGTGAGCGTGAGCGGGCTCACCGTGGCACAGGCGAACAGCCGCCTGCGCTCTACGCTTGGTGCGCGCTACAGCAGTTCGAGAATAAATCTCACCGTGGGGCAGACCAAGACTATTATGGTGAACGTGATGGGCAACGTAAACGCCCCAGGCTCCTACACCCTGTCGGCGTTTGCCACAGTGTTTCATGCCCTTTATATGGCTGGCGGAATAAACGAGATTGGTACGCTGCGTAATATAAAAGTGTATAGAGGCGGCAGACAAATCACCGCCGTGGACATCTACGACTACATACTCAACGGACGGCTCACCGGCAACATACGTCTTACCGAGGGCGATGTGATAATCGTGGGCGAATATGACTGTCTGGTGAACATCACGGGAAAGGTGAAGCGCCCGATGTACTATGAGATGAAACGCAGCGAGAGCGTGGGCACCGTACTGAAATATGCCGGAGGATTTACCGGCGATGCCTACAAGAAGTCGGTGAGACTGGTGCGCAAGGCAGGCACACAGTACTCTGTATATAATGTGGGGGAGTTTGAACTTAACACCTTCAAGCTGGAAGACGAGGACTCGCTAAGCGTAGACTCGGTATTGCCTCGTTTCCAGAACATGGTGGAAGTGAAGGGAGCTGTGTTCCGCCCCGGAATGTATCAGGTGGGCGGCGAGATTTCGAGCGTGAAACAGCTGATTGAGCATGCCGAGGGAGTGACAGAAGATGCGTTTACGCCTCACGCAGTGATGCACCGCATGAAGGCGGACCGCACTTTAGAAGTTCTCGCGGTAGACCTGCAGGGCATACTCAACGGCTCTGTGGCTGACATACCACTGCGCAACGAGGACGTGCTATATGTACCAAGCAAGAAAGAGCTTGAAGAGGAGAAGACCATCACCATACACGGTGAAGTGATGTATCCCGGAATCTACAAATATGCCGACAACGAGACCATCGAGGACTTTGTGCTGCAGGCGGGCGGACTGAAGGATGCCGCATCGATGAAGAAGGTTGACGTCAGCCGCCGCATCATCAATCCCAATGCCACAACAGCTACCGACACAATAGCGCGCACCTTCACATTCAGCCTGAAAGACGGCTTTATCATCGATGGCGAACAGGGATTCACCCTCCAGCCATTTGACGAAGTGTATGTGCGCACCAGCCCCGGTTATGTGGAGCAAAGCAACATTAAAGTTGAAGGTGAGATATTGTACCCCGGTGAATATACCCTGTCACAGAAAGACCAGCGCCTGAGCGACATTATATCGCAGGCTGGAGGATTTACCAAATGGGCATACATCAAAGGAGCACGCCTTGAGCGTACCATCACTCCCGATGAGCGACTGAGAATGCAGACAGTGCAGAAGATGCTCAGCGTACAGAATGCCGACGGAGACACCATCAATGTGAAACAGCTTGACTTAGGAAGCACCTACTATTTTGCCATAGACATGGAGGAGGCAATAAAAAATCCAGGCAGCTCAAGCGACGTTGTACTGCGCAAAGGCGACAGAATTATAATACCACAATTCACGAACTCCGTGAAAATCAACGGTAACGTGATGTACCCGAACACCGTGACTTACCAAAAGGGCAAGAGCGTGAACTACTATGTGAAACAGGCCGGAGGCTACGGCAACCGCGCCAAGAAGAGCAAGACATACATTATATATATGAACGGTGCTGTGGCACAGGTGGGACGCGGTGTGAAGATTGAGCCGGGATGCGAAATAATAGTCCCGAGCAAACCACGCGGACAGAAGATGTCAACAACGGAGGTGGTGGCACTGGCAAGCGGAACAGCATCGATTGCAACCATGATAGCCACAATCGCCAACCTCATAAAATAGCAAATTTTAGAAATCTGTACTGATTTCCCTTAACGGCATCATCACAAAATCCCGCTCCCGCATCAAAGGGTGCGGGATTTTCAATTCCGGGGTGTCTACGGTTATATCGTCATATAGCAATATGTCGATGTCGATGGGACGGTCGTGATATTCGCCGCCGACGGATTTGCGCGTTCTGCCCAATAGGCGCTCTATCCCCTGACTCTCGCGAAGCACATCATGGGGCGACAAGGCTGTGAGACAGCACACGGCAGCGTTGAGAAAACGGTTGTCGCTATGGAATCCCCAGGGAGCAGTGTCATAAAAAGAAGATTGGCACACCACAGTGCCAATCTTCGTGTTTATCAGCATTATTGCCCTGTTGAGCATCTCCTCGCGGTTGCCGAGGTTAGTGCCTAAAGAGAAATAAACCTTGTGCATAACATTTAATCGTCGAGAATGAGGAAAGCATCGCCATAGCAACCGAACATATAGCCTTCCTCAACAGCCTGACGGTATGCCTTCATCACCACATCGTAGCCGCCGAATGCAGCAGCAGTCATAACCATTGTCGACATTGGATGATAGAAGTTGGAAACAAGAGCGTTGCACAGTCCGAAATCGTAGGGCGGGAATATGAACTTATTGGTCCACCCGTCATACTCCTTCAAGAAACCATCGGTGCCCACAGAGGTCTCGGTGGCACGTATGGTGTTGATTCCAATGGCACAGATGCGGTGACCGTCCTTCTTGTGTGAGTTCACCAAGTCGCAGGTCTCCTGTGTTATGGTCATCTTCTCACTGCCCATCTTATGCTTTGTGAGATCTTCCACCTCTATAGGGTCAAAGCACCCCAGTCCGCAGTGCACAGTGATATATGCCGGCTCTACTCCGCGTATTTCCATGCGCTTCATAAGCTGACGGGTGAAATGCAGTCCAGTAGCAGGAGCAGTTACAGCTCCTTCATGCTTTGCATAGATGGTCTGGAAATTCTCCATGTCGTCCTTGTTCACCTCACGCTTATCAATGATATATCGCGGCAGCGGTGCCGTGCCGAGGGCAAAAAGCTCTTTTTTGAACTCATCGTGAGGACAGTCGTAAAGAAATCGCAGTGTACGTCCGCGACTTGTGGTGTTGTCGATTACCTCCGCCACCATAGGCCCGTCACCGTCGAAAAACAACTTGTTGCCAATACGAATCTTGCGTGCCGGCTCCACAAGCACATCCCACAAACGGAACTCTGCATTGAGTTCTCTGAGCAGAAACACCTCAATCATGGCATCTGTCTTCTCCTTTGTGCCGTAGAGACGGGCTGGGAACACCTTTGTATCGTTGAAAATGAATACATCACCCTCATCGAAATAGTTTACAAGCTCCTTAAACTTGAGTCCCGACTCTATTTTCTCGCTTTTCCGGTGAATCACCATCAGGCGGCAATCATCACGATTGTACACCTTTTCCTCGGTACCGTCGTCCTCCTTAAACACCTTATGTGGCGGTTCAAGTGCAATCTGCGACTGCGGCAGTTTGAAATCAAATTGTGATAACTTCATTATATCAGTATAACTTTATTTTTTACTTTTCTATCTCTATTGTCTCCAGCCATTGCGGAAAATCCTCCATTGATATACAGTCGTCAAGAGTGACATCACCAAGCCGCGTACGGCACAATGCCGTAAGGAAAGCCCCCGAGCCCAGTGCCTCGCCGATGTCACGGGCAAGCGACCTTATGTATGTTCCTTTTCCGCACACCACCCTTATGCTTGCCTGCATGGTGGCTGGCGAAAAATCGGTGAGTTCGATTTCTTCAATATGTATCGGCTTTGCCTGCAATTCCACATCACCGCCTTTGCGTGCCATCCTGTAGGCACGATGTCCGTCGACCTTCACAGCACTGTAGACTGGCGGAACCTGCATGATGTCGCCCTCAAACTGTTTGAGCGTATCGACAATCAGTTCACGGGTGATATGTGCAGTGGGATAGGTGTAGTCCACAGTATGTTCACGGTCATAACTTGCCGTGGTTGCCCCCAACTGCAGCGTGGCAGTGTATTCCTTGGTGTGATACTGCAACTCACTTATGCGCTTGGTCATCTTTCCTGTGCAGAGCAGCAACACGCCTGTGGCAAGGGGATCGAGAGTTCCTGCATGCCCCATCTTGACACGTTTCACTCCCAACTTGCGTGAAACAAGAAACCGTATGCGAGCCAGCGCACCGAAACTCGACATACGATATGGTTTGTTCAGATATAGTATCTCTCCCTGTTGAAAATTCACTACTGTCGTTTTTAATTTATTATCCAATCAAAGCACAAGCTGTGGCAATGACACCAGCAATAGCACAATAAATGCCGAAATACACCAGCTTACCGCGCTTCACAATGCTTATCATCCACTTGCATGCAAAACATCCGCTAATGAAAGCTGCAAGAAAGCCCACAACAAGCGGCATGGTGTCAATATTTCCAAATGCCTCCTCGCCCTTTACAACCTTCACGACATCAAGCAGAGCCTCGCCAAGAATAGGCGGTATGACCATTAGAAATGAGAACTTGGCAAGCATTTCCTTCTTATTTCCGAGCAGCAGACCTGTGGCTATTGTTGAGCCTGAGCGTGACAGTCCCGGCATAACTGCTGCTGCCTGTGCCAGACCTATGATAAAGGCATCGCGCAGACTCAGTTTTTCCTTTGGCTGCGGCTTGTAATAATGTGTGATGGTGAGCAGCGTTGCCGTGACAAGCAGCATGATGCCCACAATCAAAAGTCCAGAACCAAACACTGCCTCTATATCATCCTTGAAGAACACTCCGACAATGCCCACAGGTATCATCGACACGATGATGTTGAGCATATATCGTGTCTCTTCGTTCATCTCAAACTTAAAGACGCCTTTCAATATCCATTCTATCTCGCTCCACAGCACCACAAACGTACTGAGCACCGTGGCAACATGCACCAAAACGATGAAAGCAAGATTTTGCTCACCGTCCTCAATACCAAACAGATATGAGCCGATGGCAAGGTGACCACTACTACTCACCGGAAGATACTCTGTGAGACCTTGCAAAATACCAAGGCATAATGCCTGAAACCAATCCATAGCTAAAAATCAAAAAATCTTGTATTGTTTTACTTATTACTCTGTTACATCATCACTGCCCTTTTCTTCAGCATTGTCCTTTGGCTTACGCATAACTGCATAAATCATTGACAAGAATCCAAACAGGCACACCACCGGAGCAACCTTAATGCGGCGCACGCTGAAAATATCAGGATTATATGCAGTCTCGGTGCTGGCGCCCCCACTCATGAGGATGAATCCCAGCACAACTATTGCCATGCCAATGGCAAGCAAGATGTAATTGACTTTGTCAAATGCAAAATTTCTCTTATTCATAATCTTTCTTTTATTTTCAAATTTTATAAAGTTCACCTGACTTCAT
>JAGAPI010000239.1 GCA_017623335.1 Prevotella sp. | reverse complement strand
GTCTGTAGTTTGTTCATATTATTTTTTACGAGTGCAAAGGTAAACATAAATTGACATATATCAAAGGTTTTTTATGAAAAAATGCACGCAAACGTTTGCGCGCATCTTTACATTTTATTTTAAATAAAAATTTATTTATTTTAGATAATTACTTGTTTTTCTCATCATTAGCTATGAGTTCAAGCAGTTTTTCCACCGCTTCTTCCTCGGGAATATTTTTAAGTACACATTCCTTTTTGCGGTAAAGTGAAATCTTGCCTCTGCCCGCTCCCACATAACCGTAGTCAGCGTCAGCCATCTCACCGGGACCGTTGACTATACATCCCATAATTCCAATCTTGAGATGTTTAAGATGGCTGGTGGCAGCCTTGATGCGTGCAATGGTAGAACGCAGGTCGTAAAGAGTACGCCCGCATCCTGGACAAGAGATATATTCTGTCTTGGTGGTGCGAAGCCGTCCAGCCTGAAGTATTGCAAACGATGTTGCGGCAATGTCGTCGGCAGCCAGGGTGCCGTCGTTGAGCAGCCAGATGCCGTCAACCAGTCCGTCGAACATCAGTGCTCCCATATCGGCGGCAGCTTCCAGCTGAAACATTTCTTTCTCCTCTGCGCTGTGACGGTACATCTGTGCCACCACTACAGGATTGGTAATGCCCGCAGCAGTCATTTCGTGAATAAGGGCACGCAGTTCGCCCACACGGTTCTTGTGATTGCTTACAGCCACCACCACCACTTCGGGATGAGCTTTCAGACATGCGGAATATTCTTCAGTGTTCACGCCATATTGCAACACCAGGAACTTAATCTCTGCGTTGCTTGTGCCTATCAGTGGCATGGCTGTGTGGGAGAATAGCGGACACTTTTCGCCCGATGCCGAGAGCAGATAGTTTTCTGATGCAAACACATAGTCGGGTTTTATTTCGTCCGAAGTCTGTGGAGCAATTACCACAGGCACGTTGTTGCCACCGATATTTCCCACGGCATGGGTCTTGCGGCGCTGTGGCTGTTCGTAACAGAAACCCGGATAAGGTTCTGCCGGTATAGGGGTGTGCTGTGCCCTGGCTGTAATATAGTCTACAAGACTCTTTGCCACAGGGATTTCCGCCTCTGGTTCTTCTGAGAGCGACACACGGATGGTGTCGCCAATTCCGTCGGACAGCAGTGCACCTATGCCTACAGCACTCTTTATACGGCCGTCCTCGCCCTCTCCTGCCTCTGTCACTCCAAGATGCAGCGGATAGTTCATGTTTTCCTTTTCCATCTGCTGTACCAGCAGACGTACCGACTGCACCATCACAACGGTGTTGCTTGCCTTTATGGATATCACTACATTGTTGAAATTCTCACGCTTGCAGATACGAAGAAATTCCATGCAGCTCTCCACTATTCCGGCAGGAGTGTCGCCGTAGTGCGACATTATGCGGTCGGAAAGTGAGCCGTGATTTACGCCAATGCGAATGGCAGTGTTGTGCTCTTTACAGATGTTAAGGAAAGGCACAAGCCGATTGTCAAGTCTCTGCAATTCTTCAGCATATTCTTCGTCAGTGTATTCGAGATGCTTGAAGGTGCGTGCCGGGTCAATATAGTTGCCTGGGTTAATGCGTACTTTCTCACAGTATAGCGCGGCAACATCAGCCACATTAGGATTGAAATGTACGTCAGCCACCAGCGGAGTGTTGTAGCCGTGAGAGCGGAGCAGAGCATTGATGTTCTTCATATTCTCTGCCTCGCGCACTCCCTGGGTTGTGAGTCTTACCAGCTCGCCGCCGGCATCGATAATTCTTTCAGCCTGTGCCACCGACCCTTCTGTGTCGTTGGTGTTGGTGGTTGTCATCGACTGTATGCGAATTTGAGCATTACCGCCTATGGTAATGTCGCCAACCTGAACGGGTGATGACTCGCGGCGCACATAGTTGAACATATTTGGCATGTCGGTTGTGGTTTTAGTTTACCTTATATTGGTATTTCACCTCGGCAAGTTCCTTGTTTGCCTTCTCAATCTTTGCCTTCAGACCAGACTTGTATTCAGCAAGACGTGCTGCAAGCGGCTCATCAGAGAGTGCGAGCATCTGAACAGCCAGTATTGCTGCATTCTGAGCACCGTTCACTCCCACAGTGGCAACAGGAATGCCTGGAGGCATCTGAATAATGCTGAGCATTGCATCGAGTCCGTCGAGCATTCCTTTGATTGGAACTCCGATTACTGGAATGGTGGTGCTTGCGGCAATCACTCCCGGCAGTGCGGCAGCCATGCCTGCTCCGGCAATGATAACGCGAATGCCTCTGTCCTTGGCTGTACGTGCAAACTCTTCCACGGCATCGGGTGTGCGGTGGGCTGAAAGTGCGTTTACTTCAAATGGCACCTGCATCTCGTCGAGCAGTTTGCAGGCTTTTTCCATTACGGGCAGGTCACTGGTGCTGCCCATGATAATGCTTACTTTTGGATTCATAATTTATATATATATTATTCCTAATGCTCCGGTAAAAACACCTATTATATATCCCACGATTACCTGCGACAGTGTGTGCTGGCGCAACACCATGCGGCTTGTGCCAAGCAGTCCGGCGATTATAATCATCAGGCAGAACCACCACACAGGATTGAATGCAAATATTTCGGCGAATGCAAAGAGCGCACCGGTCATGGCTCCTATTGCTGCAGTGTGGGTGCTTATTTTCCACCATACATTTATGAGTGCGCAGAGTATTTGCAGAAACAGTGCCACAGTCACTATATTGCTCATGAAGTGCGGGATGTGTATTGAGTCCATTATATATACACAGGTGAAGTAGCAGGCAATGGATATGGCGTATGGAATCATTCGCCGTTCGCGCTGTCCGAACTCTATCAGTGTCCATCCGTGGTATCGGCGGTACAGATGAATGATGGTTGTGGGCAGAAGAATGGTGAAAATATATACGACAGTGAGCACCAACAGTTTGTAGCTCCATGGCAGCAGACTGAGATAACTGAACCAAAACAACACAATGAGTCCAACTATCGGCAGATAGAATGGTGTGAACACAAGACTTATGAGCCGGGCTGCATATATAAGGTCTTTTTGTTTTAACATGATGGTGTTCTTTTTATATATTTTTTGAATGTCAGTATATTTTCTTATCTTCTGAGCCGTGCGGGGGGGATTCCTAACTGTTCGCGATATTTTGACACTGTTCGGCGTGCTATGCTCAGCCCTTTTGCTGCCAGTGCATCTGTGAGTGATTTATCGTCAAGCGGGTGATTCTTGTCCTCATTGTTCACCAGCTCCTGCAATACCTCTTTTATATGTCGCTGCGACACGTCGTTGCCATTTTCGGTCTTCACACTGAAGGTGAAGAAGTGGCGCAACGGGAATATTCCCCATCTTGTCTGCACATATTTGCTGTTGCACACTCTCGACACTGTTGATATGTTGATGCCGGTTATATCAGCGATGTTTTTCAGTGCCATTGGGTGTAGTGAAGCCTCGTCACCGTCCACAAAAAAGTCGTGCTGCCAGTGTATTATTGCTTTCAGTACTTTTGTAAGAGTCTCCTGCCGCTTGTTGAGTGCAAACATGAACATCTGTGCCTGTTCCACCTTTTGGCGGGTATAGAGCAGTCCTTCACGCATTGAGTTCCGTCGGTGAGTTTTCGAATCATTGTCTATGGAATGCAGTTGATTCTTATATTGCTCCAAGGTGTCTGTAAACGATGATGACACCTGCAGGTGCGGTATGTTACTGTTGTTGAGTGTAAATGTTATGGTTCCGTCATCGTTGGTGTCGATAATGGCATCTGGAGTTATCTGTTCTATGTTTCGTCCCACGATCTCACTCATGGTGGCACCTGGTTTGGGATTGAGCTTGCACAATTCCTTATTCAGGTATTCTGCCTGAACATCGTTCAGCTTCATCTTGCTCTTTATGGTGTTCCAATCCTTTTTCATGAACTGGTCGAAATACTTCTGTATTACTGTGTTCATCAGTTTTTTCATGGTTGAGTCAGGGCGTCGTTCTATTTGCAGCAACAGACATTCTTGCAGCGACTGCGCTCCAATGCCTGCAGGGTCGAATGTCTGTAACATTGACAGAAGCCGTTTCAATTCTTCTGTGCTTATATCTGTGGAGTGGTAGATGGCGAGCTCATCTGAAATTGCGTCCAGATCTTTGCGCAACAGTCCGTCGTCATCGAGCGAGCCTATGAGATATTCCATTATTGTGCGCTCGTCGTCGTTGATGTTCAGCTCGCCTATCTGTTCTTCCATGAGTGAGTAGAATGATTTTTCCTCACCGTAGACTATTTCTTCATGCTGCTCACTGGTGTTACGGCTGCCGTAAACAGGCAGTTCCTCATCGTCGCGTCCTATATTTGCAAGAGCTGCTTCAAAAGCCGACTGCCGTTCCTCGCGCTCGTTTTGTGCCTCAAAGTCATCGTTGTCGGCATCATCGCTGTGCTGTTCGTCATAGTGCTCTTGTTGTGTGTATTCTTGTGAGGAGTCTATTTCAAGTGCAGGATTGTCGTCAAGTTCGGCGTTCACCTCGTCAAGCAGTTTGTTTATGGGCATTTCCATCAACTGCGATACAATAACCTGCTGCTGGGTAGTGGTTTGTATCTGCCTAAGCTGTTGCTCCTGCCTTTGGGTTTGCACTTGATAGTTCTCCATAACAATTATCCTAAATATTTAGGATGCAAAGTTACGAAAAAAAATGAAGAATGAAGAATGAAGAATCGTTGTAAGAAGCTATTTTTTAATGTTTTTTTATTCTTCACTCTTCATTTCCCTGTCAATCATATTTGTAAGTTCCACAAATTGTTGTATGGTGAGCTGTTCCGGACGCTTGGTCATTATTTCATTTGTGAAAAATTCAGGAGAAGCGTTGTCTGGAGATATTATCTGCCGCAGACTTACGCGCAGCATTTTGCGGCGCTGGTTGAACACGGTCTTTACCACGCGCTTGAACAGTTTCTCGTCGCATCCGAGCGACTCCACATTGTTGCGGGTCATGCGTATCACGGCACTCTTAACCTTTGGTGGCGGATTGAACACACCCTCATCTACGGTGAACAGATATTCCACATCATACCATGCCTGAATCATTACGCTCAGTATTCCGTATGCCTTTGTGCCAGGCTCCGAGGCTATGCGCTGTGCCACCTCGCGCTGAATCATGCCTGTGCAGCAGGGAATAAGCTCCTTGTTGTCAAGCATCTTGAAGAATATCTGCGAGGATATGTCGTAGGGATAGTTGCCCGTGAGCACAAAGGGCTTGCCGTCGAACAGGGTGCTGAGATCCATGCGCAGGAAGTCCTCGCCAATGATGTTGTCGGTGAGGTTGGGGAAGTTTTCAAGCAGATATGCCACTGATTCGCGGTCGATCTCAACTACTTTCACCGGTCGTGGCTTTTCCACAAGATATTGTGTGAGTACACCCATGCCGGGACCCACTTCAAGAACAGGTATCTCGGGACACGCATCCACGGTGTCGGCTATTCGCTTTGCTATGTTCAGGTCGGTCAGAAAGTGCTGTCCGAGATGCTTTTTGGGAGTTACTTTTTTCATTTGTTTTCTATTGTGATGTTTATTTGTTTTTTGAGTATGGGATGATAAAAATCCAAAGAGTCGGCAAACAGGTGAAGTCTCCCCCACCCTTTTCCGTATAGTCTGTCGCCTACGATGGGAGTGTTCAGTCCGTCGCGGTGTGCACAGTGAACTCTCAGCTGGTGGGTTCGCCCTGTGTGGGGATATAGAGCCACGAGAGTCTTTCCGTCATTGCGCTGCAACACCTTATAATATGTCATTGCGCTCTTGCCGTTGTCATAGTCCACTTTTTGCCGCGGACGGTCGTTGATGTCGGGCATCAGCGGCAGCGTTATCTCTCCTTCGTCGGTTGTGACGATGCCGTCGAGCAGTGCCGTATAGCGTTTCTTTATTATCTTGTTTTCAAACATGGCATGAAATGTCTGCTGTGTCTTCTTGTCTTTTGCGAGCATGAGCAGTCCCGATGTGTCCATGTCGAGCCGGTGTACAGGCAGCATGCCCATAATCTCTGATGCTGCAGGCTGTGTGGTGCGTCCAGGCACACTGAGCATTCCCGGAGGTTTGTTGACCACCACAATCCAATCGTCCTCATACACCGTTTGGGGTTTGCTGAATGAAGAATATTCCATATTGTCGCTATCGAGCGGGTCTGGATCGGTGTCAAGTCCTTTCAGCATAAACTCTAATATGGGCTTGCACTTGCTCCGGCAGGCAGGATAGAAATGCAGATGGTGGCGCACCTCGGCTTTGGGAGACTCACCATACCAAAACTCAGCCATACACAATGGCTTGTAGCCGTTGGCATAAGCGTATTGCAGCAGTTTTGGCGCGCAGCATTCGCCTGCACCTGATGGCGGAATGGCAGAGCCTATGCCCGTCATGCTGTGATATTCGGCAAATATCTCGTTCAGGTCTTTCCGTTCACCAATAGCATTGAGCATCACAAACTGGCTGAATATCCAGTGTTGCAGTTTGTCGCTCATTTGTTTACGTTTTTGTCTGAGTTCCTTTATCAGGTTTTCGTATTTCGCAATATTGTCTTTCGCATCAGCGGCAAGAGCGGCATAAGCCTGTTTCTTCCGGCGCAGTTCAGCCTTCATAAACTGGCTTTCACGTATCAGTGCATCGTTGTCGCAACTGTCCGATTCTCTTGCCTGCCGGCGCCTGTCCTTTGCCTCTGCTATATGTGCTTTATAACGGCTTATGTCGTTGTCGGCATCGTTCTGTATTTTTTGCAGCTTTTGCCGCCATATTATATAATGTGTGTCGTGCTCTATCGCTTCCACCTCATTGTTGATGGCTGTTATCTCTGCCTCGTGTGTTTTGAAATATCCGTCGGGCTGCAACAAGTCATATACGGCAGGCACGAAGCCCGGCAGGTCGTTGCGTCCGCAGAGTTGCCCTGAATATGCCGCCAGATAGCCCATTGTGCCGTTTTTATCTTTTACCACCAGCACTCCAAACATTTTTCCGCGGTTTATCTCCTCATGCCATTCCATATTGGCTTCAAGGCGACTTTGCAGATGCTTTGCGGCTTCCACGCACAGCGGATGTGGCTTATAGCAGAACGGCCATGTGAATTTTTCGGGCGGGACGATGTCCTTATTTATCTTGTGCAGCAACACTGAAGTATTTTTGTGTGGTGACATTAATTTTTCTTACTGCAAAAGTACAAAAACTTTTCTAATGCACAACTTTAGTACATGTAATTTTAAAAAATATTAAATATCTATACCATTGTTTTGCTATTTTACAAAAAACGTTTACTTTTGCATGTTGTTCTTACGATGTTAAAAACATAACCATTCATGCTTAAGAAACTATACATATTGTTTGTTGTAATACTGTCAGTAAATCTTGTGGCAGTTGCCGGCGGTGCCAAAGGTGCGGATGTTGATAAGGATAATGTGTCGAAAGATATTCTGTTCATCTGTTCGTACAATCCAGACCTGCCTGTTATGACTACTGTAATAAGCGATTTCTATAAGATTTGTCAGAAACGCAGAACCGAATACAATCTCGTTGTGAAAAGCCTTAATTGCAGAAATCTTCCTGAAATGCCGCAATGGAAGGGCAGGATGCGCTCCATTCTCGACAGTCATTTCAGAAATGGCAATATGCCGGCGGCAATAGTGCTCATAGGTACTGAGGCTTCATCGGTGTATTTCTCTCTGGACCGTTCGCTCTATGGCGGAAAACTCACAGCTGTGCCGCTGTTTATTGGCATGCGTGGAAAAAACATTATACTGTTGCCGAAAGATGACAATACAGACATAAAGAACTGGCATCCGGAAAGCTGTGACATTTTGAGAGACTTTGATGATTATAATATAGCCGGCGGAAATGTGCTGGATTATGACATAAAAAAGAACATAGAGCTTATATTGAAAATTTTTCCGCATACCAGGAAGCTGGCGTTTCTGAGCGACAACACTTTTGGCGGTGTCACCATGCAGGCTTTTATGAAACAGGAGGCGGAAAGATATAAATGGCTTAGGCTGGTGTGTCTTGATGGCAGAAAGCTGACACTTTTCGACACAAAAAAAGCAATAGCGGCGCTGAAGGGCGACGATGTGGCGGTGCTTGTGGGTACATGGCGCGTGGACAGTAACATCAATTATGTGATAAGTTCTGCAAGAAAGTCGCTTGCCGACGCTAATCCTTCGATTCCGGCATTCTCGTTGTCGTCAGTGGCTCTATCTGATACGCAGGACAGCTATCCGTGGGCGGTTGGAGGATATATACCTGTATATAAAGCCGTAGGCGAGTCTTTGGCGCAAGATTGTCTCAATTATCTTGAGAATGACTCCATAGCCGGTCTTAACATAATGCCGAGCAAATATGTATTTGACTATGGTAAAATGAAGATGTTGGACATCTCGGAGTCTGTGTTGCCTGAAAACTTTACATATATCAATAAGCCTGAATCGTTTTTCGAGAAACATGCCTCTGTGGTTTATGGAGCACTGGCGGTGTTTCTTTTTCTGATGATGGTAATAGTTTTGGTGAGTTCGTCGCTGCGAAAGGTGAGAAGAACAAATGCACAGCTTACGCTGCTGAGCAATGAATTGAAGGTGGCAAAGGAGCATGCCGAGGAGGCAAACAGGATGAAAAGTTCGTTTCTTGCCAATATGAGCCACGAGATACGCACACCGCTCAACGCCATTGTGGGATTCTCGTCGATAATAGCGTCGCAGTGTGACACCTTGCCCGAAGAGGAGCGCAGGGAAATGGGAGAACTGATACAGACCAACAGCAATGTGCTGCTGAAGCTCATCAACGACATTCTCGACCTTTCAAGAATAGAGTCGGGAAAGATAAGCTTCGACTTCTCTGAAGTAGACATTGTAAAGCTGTGCATGACGGTGTTTGCCACAGCCAAGCGTAACAACAAAAACAGATATGTAGAGTATATACAGAACATAAAGGTGGACAAACTGGTGATTAGCACCGATGAGAACCGTCTGCGGCAGGTAATGATTAATCTGCTGTCGAATGCGGCGAAATGCACTGAGAGCGGTTCCATCACAACCAGTCTGGAGATTGACAGTAAGCGGCATCTTGTAGTGTTCAGCGTCACTGACACTGGATGCGGCATACCAAAGGAAAAGGCAGGCAAGATTTTTGAGCGTTTTGAGAAACTCGATGAGTTTAAGCAGGGAACAGGGCTTGGACTTGCCATCTGCCGCACCATTATCAATAAGTTTGGTGGCGATATTTGGGTTGACACCGATTATACAGGCGGTGCGCGCTTTGTGTTCACCCATCCGATTAAAATGAAGAGTGAAGAATCAACGATCGGCGACCGAAGGGAAAGCCAATTTTCGTGCAAACCGAGTGGAGAGCCAACTGACGGAGCAGCGAGAGCATAGCAAAGCTCGCTTTAGCTATGCCGAGTCGTGACGGAAGAAGACAAAGTCAAGCTTGCTTAAGCTTTCCCGAGGTGCAGCCGAAAATCGACGAAGTCAATGAAGAATTCTCCTACTCCTCTTACCCTTCCTACCTCTCCTACCCCCTCCTACCCCCAAAAAAACAAAAACAAAACAAAACTATATGAACAACAAAATTATAGCAGAAGGAATAAAGTATATCGGTGTTGACGACCGTGACATTGATTTGTTTGAGAGCCAGTATGTGGTGGAAAACGGAATGTCGTATAATTCGTATATCATTGAAGATGAGAAGATATGTGTGATGGACTGTGTTGACAACCGTAAGGTTGACGACTGGCTACGTAATCTCGACGATGCTCTTGGCGGACGTCAGCCCCACTATCTGGTGGTGCTCCACATGGAGCCCGACCACAGCGGAGGCATAAGGCGCTTTGTGGAGAAATATCCCGAGGCTAAGCTCGTGGGCAATGCCAAGACTTTCCAGATAATGAGTCAGTTCTTCGATTTTGATGTCGACAGCCGCAAGCACGTGGTTAAAGAGGGTGACACACTCAGTCTGGGGCAGCATATTCTAAGATTTGTTTTTGCTCCAATGGTACACTGGCCTGAGGTGATGGTGGCTTACGAGTGCTCCACAAAGACATTGTTCTCTGCCGATGCGTTCGGAAAGTTCGGGGCGCTGAACGACAATGATGAGGACTGGGCATGCGAGGCGCGCCGTTACTATTTCAACATAGTGGGAAAATACGGCTTGCAGGTGCAGACTCTGCTGAAAAAGGCTGCTGCTCTTGACATTGCCAGCATCTGTCCGCTGCATGGTCCTATCCTGCAGTACGACCTGGACTATTATCTGAATCTTTACGACACATGGAGCAGCTATAAGCCTGAGGACGAGGGTGTGTTTATTGCCGTTGCATCCATCCATGGCAACACCTTGCATGCTGCTGAGGTGCTCAAGGGCATGCTTGAGGAAAAGGGAGTGGAGAAAGTGTCGCTTGCCGACCTCAGCCGTGCCGACATTGCAGAGTGTGTGGAGGATGCTTTCCGTTATGACCGTCTGGTGCTGTGTGCCGCAAGCTACGACGGTGGTGTGTTCACTCCCATGGACGACTTCCTCACCCGTCTTAAGAAGAAAGGCTACCGCAACCGCCGTGTGGCGCTGGTGGAGAACGGCTCATGGGCTCCTGTTGCTGCCAAGGTGATGCGTGATGCTCTTGACACAATGAAGAATATCACCGTCTGCGAGAACGTGGTTACCGTCAAGTCGGCTTACAAGCCTGCCATTAACGGGGCTGCCATGAATGCTCTTGCTGAGGAACTGGCAAAGTAAAAAACATTGCATAATTAATAAGCAGGCTGCCGTTTTGAAACTCAGAACGGCAGCTTTTGTTGTATTATATTTGCTAATGTCTTCGGTATAAGATAAAAAACATTAAAAATGTTCATTTAATTTTGTTCTCCACTTACTTATTTGTAATTTTGTGACGAAAAATAAAAACATATATGTTAAAACTCAAAGATTGTGTAGCAAAGCTATCTGAATTCAAGTCCCGCTTCGGAGAGCAATTTGGTATCATTAGACTCGGCATTTTCGGTTCTGTAGCAAGAGAAGAAAATACTGAGAACAGTGATATTGATATTGTCGTGGAGATAGAAAAGCCAACCTTGACCATTATGTATGAGTTGGAGGAAAAACTTAAATCGCTATTCGCTTGTAACGTGGATTTAGTTAGATATAGGCAATCGTTACGCCCACTTTTTAAGTCAAATATTCAGAAAGACGTTGTTTTTGTATGATAAAATCTGATTTATTGCCTTTAAAAAAAGCAATAGAGAGTATGATGGAGAAATATTGTTAATTTTTATGTTGTAAATATGTTTTTTAACACAAAAAGTAAGTTTTTTTATCTTTTGTTCAAAAAAAATCACTTTTTTCTTTGTGGTTTGAAAAAAAATATGTACTTTTGCAGCCTACACATATTATATATATAGTGCAAAATACAAAAATTGATACCATATCTTTTAGCTAATAGAGATAACCGTTACCAATAAAAAGAAAATTTAGATTTAAAAATTACAAATAATAATAAAAAATGAGATGATAACTATGAAAAAGAAAGTTTTTCTAATGGCACTTGTAGGAGCAGCTCTTACAGCGTGCAGTAATCATGACTTCGAGGTGATGACTCCAAGTGAGCAAGTT
>JAGAPI010000238.1 GCA_017623335.1 Prevotella sp. | reverse complement strand
TTGCGAAAAACACAAAAATACATCTTCATCAATTTAAAATTATTGAAATTTTCCACAAAGATAATGATTTTATTTTGTATTTCTCGTTTTTTTTGCTAATTTTGCAGAAAATAATAACTAAAATGCTGAAATTTATCTCATTCGGCAGTGGAAGTAGCGGTAACTGCTATTATTTGAGTACTGCTACCGATGCTATTTTAATTGACACGGGTGTTGGAATACGCCTGCTGAAAAAGCATGCAAGGGAGTATGGCGTAAACCTGTCGCTTGTGAGCAATATTCTTATCACTCACGACCATGCCGACCATATCAAGGCTGTGGGGGTGGTGAGCCACGAGTGTCATCTGCCTGTGTGGACCACGGACAAGATACATCATGGCATAAACCGCAACTATTGTGTACCTAAAAAGGTGGATGCCGCGCTTGTGCGCAATATCGAGAAGGAGCGCACATATCAGGTTGGCGAGTTCAGTGTGACCGCATTCGATGTGCCCCACGACTCCACCGAATGTGTGGGCTACTGTATTGAAGTGGAGGATGAAACCGTGTGCATAATCACCGATGTAGGTACTATAACTGACACCATAAAAGGCTATATAAGCCGCGCCAACCGCCTTGTGATAGAGGCAAATTACGACCGCGAGATGCTTGTGAACGGCAAGTATCCGAATTTTCTCAAGAAACGCATAATGAGTGATGTGGGGCACACCAGCAACGACGAGTGTGCAGAGGCGCTGGTGGAGAATCTCACAGACAGGATAAAAACCGTGTGCCTGTGTCATCTCAGCGAGGAGAACAATCATCCCGAACTGGCGCGCAAGTCAGTGGAGACAGTCATGCGTGCCCACGGCATCATACCTGACAAGGATTTTGACCTTATGGTGCTCAGACGCACGCTGCCAACAATGATTTTTGAAACAAACGACAACGAAGATGACTGAGACAATACTCAATAAACTCGGCATAGAGGCTCTCAACGACATGCAACAGTCGGCTTTTGCTGCAATTACCGAAAACAGTGGCGACGTGATAATTCTTTCGCCTACGGGCAGCGGCAAGACTCTTGCATATCTTCTGCCTTTGGTGCAAGGGCTCGACCCTAACGGCGGTGTGCAGGCTCTTGTGGTTACGCCAGGCCGTGAGCTGGCGCTGCAATCGTCTACCGTGATGAAGAATATGGGCAGCGGACTGCGCTCCACGGCATGCTACGGCGGGCGCACAGCCATGGAGGAGCACAAGACTCTGCGCGAGGTCAAGCCGCATGTGGTGTTTGGCACTCCGGGGCGTCTCAACGATCATCTTGGCAAAGGCAATATCAATCCCTACGGCATACGCTTTCTTATAATCGACGAGTTTGACAAATGTCTTGAAATGGGATTCTTCGATGAGATGTCACGTCTGGTGAAACAACTTCCGGGAGTGCGCCGCCGCATACTTTTGTCTGCCACAGATACTGAGGACATTCCGCATTTTATAAGAATGCATGATGCTGTACGGCTTGATTTCACTGATGACACTGAGCAGGTGAGCGGACGTGTCATTATATATAAGGTGCAAAGTCCGGTAAAGGATAAGCTCGACACCCTCAGCCGTCTGCTCCGCAGTCAGGGCGACAGCAGCAGTATAGTGTTCCTTAACTATCGTGACGCAGTGGAGCGCACCGCCGATTATCTGCGTAAATGCGGTTTCGCCGTGAGTGCCTTTCATGGAGGCATGGATCAGAAGCTGCGCGAGGATGCGCTCTATAAGTTCAGCAACGGCTCGGCAAACGTGTGTGTCAGCACCGACCTTGCCTCCCGTGGTCTTGACATTCCCGACATTGACAACATCATACACTATCATCTGCCCCAGACCGAGGATGACTATATCCACCGTGTGGGACGTACCGCCCGTTGGGAGGCAAACGGCAAGGCGTATTTTGTGCTCGGCCCCGGGGAGCATGTTCCAGAGTTTGTAAAGGCCGACCTTGAAACTTTTGTCATCGACGACGACAACCTGCCGCCTCCGTCAGAACCGCGCATGACTACCGTTTATATAGGCAAGGGCAAGAAGGACAAGATCAGCAAGGGCGACATTGTGGGATTTCTCTGCAAGAAGGGCGGACTGCAGTCGGGCGAGATCGGGCGCATCGACGTGATGGACCGCTATGCCTACGCTGCTGTCAGCCGTAAGCGTGTCAACGCCTTGCTTGCCAGTCTGCGTGGTGAGAAGATAAAAGGGGTGAAGACAATAGTGGAATTGGTGAAATAGTAACATTTCTGCATTGTGCAGATTGCAAAATGATAGATAGTAACCCTAATTTTATGAATTGTTGCTAAAATATTTGGCAGTTTAAGATAAAAAGTGTAAATTTGCAGCGCAATTTATAAACGTGACATAAAAATTAAGCGTGAATAATAAGAAACGAAATAAATAATCAAAACAAAATTAACTATGAAGAAGTATAATTTTAATGCAGGTCCTTCGATGCTTCCCCGTGAAGTGATTGAGAACACCGCAAAGCAGTGTCTGGACTTCCAGGATTCAGGTCTCTCATTGATGGAGATTAGTCATCGTGCCAAGAATTTCCAGCCCGTTGTTGACGAGGCAGAGGCTCTCGTGAAAGAGCTCCTCCAG
>JAGAPI010000237.1 GCA_017623335.1 Prevotella sp. | reverse complement strand
GCCGACTGCAGATAGCCGCCGGTGTTGCCGCGAAGGTCTATTACAAGATTCTCAAATCCTTCTTGCGACAGCTCAGCCAGCGCAATGAGCATTTCTGCGTAGGTGTTGTCGCCGAAGTTCTTCACCTTTATATATCCCGTGTTGTCGTCGAGCATATATGTTGCCGTGATGCTGTGGGTTGGTATGTCGCCGCGGGTTATGGTGAACTGCTTTATCTTTTTCTCGCCATAGCGTACCACGCCGATGTTCACCTTTGTGTCCTTTGGTCCCTTGAGGCGGTGCATCGCCTCGGTGTTTGTCACCTCCTTGCCCACAAACTTCTTGCCGTCCACCATCACAATCTTGTCGCCGGCAATCAGTCCGGCACGTTCGGCAGGTCCGTTGCTTATCACGTTTTGCACGCGGATTGTGTCCTCGCGTATGGTGAACTCAATGCCTATGCCTGAGAACGAGCCTTTCAGGTCGTCGTTGGCAGTCTGCGCATCGTCAGCCGATATGTACACCGAGTGCGGGTCGAGTTCCGACAGAATCAGCGGCATTGCCTTCTCCACAATATCGTTGGCGTTCACCGTGTCCACATACTGGTCGTCGATGATGTGCAGCAGGTTGTTTAGCTTGTTGCTGCTCGAGTTGATGATGCTCAGGCGGTTGCCCGAGAAGTGGTTGGCGTAGAATGTGCCAATCAGTATTCCCACCACCACGCACAAAGCCATGATGATGGGCATCCATCTGTTATTCTTGTTCTTGTTCATCTGGATTAAGATATATAACTTCTATATTTGCTCTTCTCAGTAGGTTGATACCGTCTTCAAGCCTATACTTCTCGCCATACACCACGCGCTTTATGCCTGCCTGAATGATGAGCTTCGCGCACTCTATGCAGGGCGATGCAGTGATGTAGATGGTTGCGCCCTCGCTGTTGTTGGAGCTGCGTGCCAGCTTGGTTATTGCGTTTGCTTCGGCGTGCAGCACGTAGGGCTTGGTGAGGTTGTGCTCGTCCTCGCATTGGTTTTCAAATCCGCTTGGCGTGCCGTTGTAGCCGTCGCTGATTATCATTTTGTCCTTCACTACGAGAGCACCCACCTGCCGCCGCTTGCAGTAGCTGTTCTCAGCCCAGATGCGCGCCATGCGCAGGTAGCGGCTGTCCAGAAGTATGCTTTTTTTATCCACGGTTGTTTGATTTAATTTAGGAGGGGTAAGAGGTTTAGGAATTGTAGGAGTTTTAGGAGAGTCCTACAACTCCTACTTCTCTTACATCTCCTACATCTCTTACTTTTCCTACTTTCTCCTACTTCTTATTCCATCGCGCCTGAGTAAGGCGTCGATTGTCGGCTCACCGCCCCTGAAACGCTTGTATAGCGTCATTGGGTGCTCGGTGCCGCCTTTCGACAGTATGCAGTCGCGGAATCTTTGCGCCGTTGTCTGATTGAAGATACCCTCTTTCTTGAATATGCTGAAGGCATCGGCATCGAGCACTTCCGCCCATTTATAGCTGTAGTAACCAGCCGCATATCCGCCAGCCATGATGTGCCCGAACTGCACCGTCATGCAAGTGTCGGTTCGCTGCTTGCCGAGTATTGCCTTCTTCCATGCCTTTTTCTCAAACTCCATGATGTTCTCGTCGAAGGCATCGCGCTTGGTGTAGTAAGCCATGTCAAGAAGTCCGAAGCTCACTTGGCGCAGACAGGCTGTCGCTGCTCCGAAGTTGCGGCTCTTCTTTATGCGGTTTATCAGCTCTTCGGGCATTGGCTCGCCTGTCTGATAGTGGAATGCGAATGTGCGCAGGAATTCCTTTTCCACGGCGAAGTTCTCCATAAACTGTGACGGCAGTTCCACAAAGTCCCACCACACGTTGGTGCCGCTGAGGCTCTCGAAACGTGTGTTGGCAAACATGCCGTGTAGTGCATGACCGAACTCGTGAAGGAAAGTCTCCACCTCGCCGAGTGTTAGCAGTGCAGGCTTGTCGGCTGTGGGCTTTGTAAGGTTCATCACCAAGCTCACATGAGGGCGCACGTTTTTTCCCTTTCGGGTTATCCACTGTCCCTGAAACTCTGTCATCCACGCTCCGCTCTGCTTGCCTTTGCGCGGGTGGAAGTCGGCATAGAACAATGCAAGATATTCTCCGTCTTTGTCGAACACCTCGTAGGCTTTCACGTCAGGATGATACACTGGTATATCCTTATTTTCTCGGAACGTGATGCCGTAGAGCCTTGTGGCAAGTCCGAACACTCCGTCGATAACCTTGCTAAGCTCAAGATACGGGCGCAGCATCTCGGCATCGATGTTGTATTTTTTCAGTTGCAGCTTGTGGATGTAATACGCGCTGTCCCATGCCTCCATCTTGAAGTTCTTGCCCTCCATTTTTGCAGCGAGCTTTTTCACTTCCTCGCGCTCCTTTTCAGCTGTAGGCTTGTAAGCGTCGATGAGCTGGTCGAGCAACTTATACACGTTGCGCGTGTTGCTTGCCATCCGGTGCTTCAGTATGTAGTCGGCGTATGTCTTGAATCCTAAGAGTTGTGCCACCTCGCGGCGCAGGTTTACTATGCGCTTGCATATCTCAAGGTTGTTCTC